>CAZEUW010000085.1:0-9605 GCA_964515425.1 uncultured Gemmatimonadota bacterium
GGAGCCGGTAGGGGTGCGTCCCCTCCTCCTCACCGGGAGCGTCACGGGAGCCGACCGGGAGGAGGTGCTCCGGAGCCTCGAGGACGGCAGCGGGCGGGTGGTGGTCGGGACGCACGCCCTCATCCAGGAGGGGGTCGCCTTCGACCGGCTGGGCCTCGTGGTCGTGGACGAGCAGCACCGCTTCGGCGTGGAGCAGCGCAGGGAGCTCCGCGACGCGGGCGCCGCCTCGGACACCCTGGTGATGTCGGCCACGCCGATCCCGCGCTCGCTCGCCCTCACCCTCTACGGCGATCTCGACCTGTCGACGATCGACGAGATGCCGCCCGGGCGGAAGCCGGTGACCACGGCGCTCCGGGGCCCGGAGAAGCGGGAGGCGGCGTTCGCCTGGCTCGACGAGCAGCTGGCGGCGGGGCGTCAGGCCTACGTGGTCTACCCGCTGGTCGAGGAGTCGGAGGCGCTCGACGCCCGCTCGGCCACCGAGATGCACGGGCGGCTGCGCGAGCGGCTGGAGGCGCACGACGTCGGCCTGCTCCACGGGCGGATGTCGGCCGAGGAGAAGGACGCGGTCATGCGCGGCTTCCTGGCGGGCGAGATCGACCTGCTGGTCGCGACCACGGTGATCGAGGTCGGGATCGACGTCCCCAACGCCACGGTGATGTTCGTGGAGGACGGCGAGCGCTTCGGCCTCTCCCAGCTCCATCAGCTCCGCGGCCGTGTCGGCCGGGGCGCCGAGCAGAGCTACTGCGTGGTCTTCCACTCGGGAGAGGGGGTGCCGGAGCGACTCGCCGCCTTCGCCTCGACGACCGACGGCTTCGAGCTGGCACGGATCGACCTTCGGCTCCGGGGCCAGGGCGACCTGTTCGGGAAGGCGCAGCACGGCGTACCCGAGCTCCGCTTCGCCGACCTGGAGCGGGACCGGCGTCTCGTCGCCCACGCCCGGGCCCGCGCTCGCGACCTGGTGGCCGAGGACCCGGAGCTGAGCCGGCCCGAGCACCGCGCGCTCGCCACCCGCCTCACCGAACGCTACGGCGACGCGGAGAGCCTGTACGGTGTGGGGTGACGCGGGCGGGGATCCTGGCGTCGGCGTGGCTCCGAGCTCGTAGAGGGGTCGCGCGGACGCGTCTCCCCGGAGACGGCCGGCGCGCAGTCCGTGGTGTCACCTCGCGGAGCCCTCTTCAGATGGATCTTAAGAGGGTCGTGGAAGGCGGAATCTCCCGCGGCGCCCGCGAGCCGCGTTGACGGTCCCGACCGGCCGGTCTAGCTTCGGCGGCCCGGCGCCGACGTCCCGCCCCGACGACAGGCTCCGCGAGCCCCGCCGCGCTCCACTCGAACCCCCGCCGGACGACCACACACGGAGGACCATGTCCGACGATCACCTCACCATCGGCCGTCTCGACGAGCACGTGGGCGAAGAGGTCGAGCTGCGCGCCTGGGTCCGGAACTTCCGCTCCAGCGGCAGGCTCCTCTTCGTGATCCTCCGGGACGGGACGGGCGAGGTGCAGGCCGTGGTGGCCCGCGACGAGGTGGACGACGCGAGCTGGAGCGCCGCCGAAGGGCTCGACTACGAGACGAGCGTCCGGATCGCGGGCGAGGTCAGGGAGGACGAGCGCGCGCCCTCGGGCGTGGAGCTCTCCGCCACGTCGGTCGAGGTGCTGGGCCCCTCCGAGGGCTACCCGATCCAGCCCAAGGAGCACGGCGTCGACTTCCTGCTCAACCACCGCCACCTCTGGCTCCGGCATCCCCGGCAGGTGGCGATCATGCGGGTCCGCCACCAGGTGATCCGCGCGATCCACGACTTCTTCGACGAGCGGGGCTTCGTCCAGATCGACACGCCCATCCTCACCGGGGCGATCGGCGAGGAGGCGGGTACGCTCTTCGAGACGGAGTACTTCGAGGAGGGCACGGCCTACCTCGCCCAGACGGGCCAGCTCTACGTGGAGGCGGCCGCCGCAGCCCACGGCGACGTCTACTGCTTCGGGCCCACCTTCCGGGCCGAGAAGTCGAAGACGCGTCGGCACCTGACCGAGTTCTGGATGTGCGAGCCGGAGATGGCCTGGACCGACAGCGAGCGGAGCATGGAAGTCCAGGAGGCCATGGTCTGTGCCGTGGTCGACCGGGTGCTGGACCGGTGCGTGGACGAGCTGGAGACGCTGGAGCGGGACCTGTCGAAGCTGGAGGCCGTGCGCTCGCCCTTCGACCGGGTCAGCTACAACGAGGCGGTGGAGCTGCTGCACGAGCGGGGCAGCTCGATCGAGTGGGGCGAGGACCTGGGCGGCGAGGACGAGACGCTGCTGACCCAGGGACGGGAGCGGCCGCTGTTCGTCTACGACTACCCGCGGGGCGCGAAGGCCTTCTACATGAAGGAGAACCCCGAGGACCCGCGCACGGTGAAGTGCAACGACCTGCTGGCGCCGGAGGGCTACGGCGAGATCATCGGCGGCAGCCAGCGCGAGGACGACTACGACCGGCTGCTGGAGCGGATCCGCGAGGAGGGACTCCCCGAAGAGGCCTACGACTGGTACCTGGACCTGCGGCGCTACGGGACCTTCCCCCACAGCGGCTTCGGGCTGGGCCTGGAGCGGACCGTGGCGTGGATGTGCGGCGCCGAGCACATCCGGGAGTGCATCCCCTTCCCGCGGCTGATGAACCGGCTGGAGCCCTGACCCGTGCTCCGGCTCAGCCGGCGGGTCCCTCGCCTCCGCCGGCCTTGGCCGCCCGCCACAGCGCCTCCAGCTCCTCCAGGGTCGCCTCGGACGGAGGCGTCCCGGACCGCCGGGCGTCGCGGAGCACGCGCTCGAAGCGGCGCTCGAACTTGCGGGTGGCGGCATCCAGCGCGTGGCCCGGGTGGGCGTCGGCCAGCCGGGCGACGTTGACGGCCGAGAAGAGCAGGTCGCCGACCTCCTCTTCGAGCCGCCCGTCGGGCAGGGTGCCCCCGGCGGCCGCGGGATCCGCGTCCGGACGGGACGCCGCCGCGTCGGGCGGACCGTCGCCGGGCGAGCCGTCGTCGGGGGCGTCGAGCAGCTCGCAAACCTCGCCGATCTCCTCGCGGAGCTTGGCCAGCGCTCCCCCGACGTCCGGCCAGTCGAAGCCCACGCCGGCGGCGCGCTGCTGGACCCGGAGCGCGCGCGACAGCGGCTCCAGCCGGTCGGGGACGCCCTCGAAGGGCTCGCCCGGACCCGTCCCGGCGTCGCCCTCGCCCTCGTCGGCGCCGTGGTGCGCTGCCTCCTCTCGCTCCCGCGCCTTCAGCTCCTCCCAATCCGGCGCCTCGGCGGCGTCGCCGTAGACGTGGGGATGACGGGCGCGCATCTTGGCCTCCAGGCGCTCGACGACCGCCCGCGCGTCGAACGCCCCCTCCTCCTCCGCGACCACCACCTGGAACGCGACGTTCAGCAACAGGTCGCCCAGCTCGCCCGCCAGCCGGTCGGGGTCCCCGTCCTCGATCGCCTCCGCCACCTCGTGCGCCTCCTCGAGCAGGTAGGGGCGCAGGCTCCGGGCGGTCTGGCGCGCGTCCCACGGGCAGCGGTCCCGGAGATGCCGCACCTGGGCCAGGACGCGGCCGAGCAGGGCGTCGCCGGCGCGGGAGCGGGCCGCGTGCTCGGGAGGATCGGTCGGAGCCGAATCGGCCGAAAAGCCGTGTGGCGTCTCGGGTTTCGGCGGTTGCTGGGGGCTCATCGGCCGGGTATACTTAGCCGCCCTTGAAAACGGTGTCAACGACCGGGAAGCGGCGGGCGTGGGTGGAGGTCGACCTCGATGCGCTCCGCCGGAACTACGAGGATCTGCGTATCCGGGTCGGAGGGGCCACGCGGCTGCTGCCGATGCTCAAGGCCGACGGCTACGGGCTCGGGGCGGCGCGGGTCGCGCGGGCGCTGTCCGCGCTCGAGCCGTGGGCCCTGGGCGTCGCCACCGTGGACGAGGCGCGGGAGCTGCGCGACGCGGGGTCGACCGGCAGGCTGGTGGTCTTCTCCCCGTGCCCGCCGGTGGACGCCGAGGAGCTCGTGGCGCTGGGGGCCGAGCCGGCGGTCTCGAGCCTGGAGGCGCTCCGCTCCTTCCGCGAAGCGGCCGACCGAGGGGACGGCCGGCTCCCGGTGCACCTCGAGGTCGACACCGGGATGGGGCGGCTCGGCCTGCCGGCGGGCGGTGCGGGGGAATGGATCCCGGCGGTGGCGGCCCTGCTCGAACGTGGTGCGGTGGAGGTCGCGAGCACCTTCACCCATTTTCACTCTGCCGAGTCGGATCGGACCGCGACCCGACACCAGGCCGAGCGCTTCGAGGAAGTGCTCCGGGCGATGCGAGCGGCGGGGCTGGAGCCCGGGCTCACGCATCTCGCCAACAGCGCGGCGATCCTGCGACATCCGGAGATCGAGGCGGACGTCGCCCGACCGGGCCTCTATCTGTACGGAGGGCTCGGGGCGGAGCCGGTGGCCTCGGTGCGCGCGCGGCTGCTGGACGTGCGGGAGCTCCCGGCGGATCATCCGGTGAGCTACGGAGCCCTGTACCGCACGGAGGCGCGGGCCCGGATCGGCACGCTGGGAATCGGGTACGGTGACGGCCTGCGGCACGACCTCTCCGAGCGAGGCCACGTGATCGTCCAGGGACGGCGTGCGCCGATCCGCGGCGCCGTCTGCATGGACGTGACCGCGGTCGACGTCACGGAGATCGAGGAGGCGCGGCCGGGGTCGGTGGCCACGGTGCTCGGGAGCGACGGCGAGCGGAGCGTGACGCTGGAGGAGATGGCGGATGCGAGCGGTACCATTCCGTACGAGATCTTGACCGGCCTGGGGCGCCGCCTGCCGCGGATCTATCGCGGTGCGGCGACGTCGGCGGACGGAGGTCGACGCGGTGGCTGAGCGGGACCCCGCGGAGACGGATCTGCTCGCGGCGGCGCGGAGGGCGCGCGACGCCGCCTACGCCCCCTATTCGGACTTCCTCGTCGGCGCCGCGCTGGAGGCCGACGACGGCCGGGTCTTCGCGGGCTGCAACGTCGAGAACGCCTCGTATCCCGTTGGCATGTGCGCCGAGCAGGCGGCGCTCGGCGCCGCGGTCACCGCCGGCGCCCGCCGCTTCCGGCGGCTCGCGCTCTCGGTGTCGCGCGGGGGCCCCGCCTCGCCGTGCGGACGCTGTCGCCAGGCCCTGGCCGAGTTCGGCGGGGAGCTCGTGATCGTCAGCGAAGGAGCGTCGGGCGGTCGCGAGGAGTGGACGCTCTCGGAGCTCCTCCCGCACGGCTTCGGGCTCGAGGGCAGGGGAGGGGCGGAGTGACGCGGGACGCGCTCCGCCCGTGCGCGGCGCTCGCCCTCCTGGCGGCGGCGACGGTGGCGCTGGCCTGCACCGAGGATCCGATCACCGGACCGCCGGGCGACGGCGTCGACGAGCCCAGCGAGACCGTCGAGGTCACCCTGACTGCCGACGAGTTCCCGCTGTGGAGGGACACCACCTTCGCCGGCTTCGCCATCCCCACCGACGCGCCGTTCCTGCTCGTCGCCGACGAGGACGACTTCAGCGCCCGTGCCCTCCTCCGGTACACCGGCGTGCCCGACTCGGTGACGATCGATTCCGTCCCGCTGGCGATCGAGGAATATCGTGACGCGGAGCTCCGCTTCGTGCTCGACACGGCCGCTTCCACGATCCCGGCGGGCAACTTCACCCTCCGGCTGCTGGGGCTGGCGCGCGGGTACGACCACGAGGAGGTCACCTGGCAGGAGGCCGCCGCGGGCGACCCCTGGGCCACCGCGGGCGGCGAGCTGACCCGGGAGCTGGCGACCCTCGATCTGACCCAGCCCTCCGACAGCTTCCTCCCGGACACGCTGGTGCTCCCGCTGGAGGGGGTCGCGGACTCCCTCCTGTCCGACTGGGCCGAGCGGGACGGCGGCGCGGGAGCGGCGCTGCTGGTGGAGGGCCAGGGCGCGCGGCTCCGGCTCCGCGACGCGACGCTCCGCTTCGGGGCGCTCCCGTCGGGCCGGGACAGCACCGTCTCGGTGAACCTCCTCCCCTTCATCGACACGTCCCCGCTCACCTTCATCTACGATCCCCCGCAGCCGCCGGTCGACGCGGACCTCCGCCTGGGCGGCCTCCCCGCGCATCGGGCCTACGTCGAATTCCTCCCGCCGGACACCGTGGACGGCGTGGCGCTCCGGGGCGGGACGATCAACCGGGCCGAGCTGGTCTTCCCGCCGCTTCCGCCGCCGGAGGCGCCGTTCGCGCTCAGGGTCTCCACCGGCGCGGTGGGGATCGGCCTCGCCGGCAATCCCTTCGAGACCGGTCCGAAGACCCCGGTCGGCGGCCAGCTGCCCGGTGGCGTGCGGACGCTCGAGCCCGATTCGCTCGCCGCCGGACACGCGATCCGGCTGAGCTTCACGACGCTCATGGAGCGATGGGCGGCGTCGCCCGACTCGTTCGGGACCTTCACCCTCGGCGTCCGCTTCCAGCCCGACGCGCAGTCTGTGGGCTTCTGGGAGTTCGGCTCGGTCGAGGCGGAGCCCGGACTGCGGCCCTTCGTCCGCGTCGTGGTCACGCCCCCCAGCGAGTTCGACGTGCCGTGAGGCGCACGGTGGGGACCCTCCGGCTGCTGACGGGCGCCGCCGCCGCGGCGATCCTCGTCCTGGCGTCCGGGCCCCGGCCCGGTGCGGGACAGACCCCCTTCACGGCGGTCGGGCTCGGCTACCCGACGCCTCCGGTGGACGCCCGCGCCGCCGGCCTCGGCGGCGTCGGGGTGGGCCTGCTCGACGGGAGCCTCACGCTCCGGAACCCGGCCGACATCGTCGCCTTCGACCGGCCGGTGCTCGGCATCTCCGCGGCACCCGAGGGTGTGACCCTGACCGGCCCCGAGGCCGAGTCGTCCGCCGACCGGAGCCGCTACTCGGTGCTCCGGGCCGTGGTCCCGCTAGGCGCCTGGTCCGTGTCGGCCGGGTTCGGCAGCGTCCTGGACCAGGACTGGTCCTTCCGACGGCGGGACACGATCGCGCTCTCCACCGGGATGTTCCCGGTCGAGGAGCTGCGGGAGAACGACGGCGGCGTGAGCTCGGTGGACGTCTCGTTGGCCCGCAGCCTCGGACCGGTTTCGATCGGGGTCTCGGGCCAGCGGCTCACGGGGAACCTGCGCCAGCTCCTGGACCGGCGCTTCGAGATGTCGCTGGACAGCGTGTTCGAGGCGCCCGGGCGGGTCCGGCAGGACGCCTTCTGGAGCTGGAGCGGCTGGCAGGTGACCGCCGGGGTCGGGGTCGAGATCTCCGACCGGCTCCGGGTGTCGGGCGCCTACAGCTCGGCGACGGAGCTGGAGGCGACGCGGGACAGCACGGGCGAGACCCGCCGCTTCGGCATGCCCTCCCGGCTGACGGTGGGCGCGAGCGCCCGTCCGGCCGAGGACTGGCTGCTGACCGCGGGGGGCGGCTGGGCCTCCTGGTCGAACGCCGACGACGACCTTCCCGAGGAGGGCGCGCGCGACGTCGTCTGGGGCGGCGGTGGCGTGGAGTTCGGCGGCTGGAGCCTCGGGCCGCTGCCGCTCGATCTTCGGGCGGGCGGGCGATTCGCCGAGCTGCCGTTCCACCTCCCCGGGCGCGAAGCGTCGACCGAGCGCGCCCTCACGTTCGGGCTGGGCTCGGCGTTCGCCTCGGGGCGGGCCGAGCTCGACTTCGGCCTGGAGATCGGGACCCGGGGCGACGTGGCCGCGACCGGCGTCGAGGAGTCCTTCACCCGCCTCACGCTCACCGCGACCGTGCATCAGTGACCTCGCAGCGGAGGTGAGAGCCCCTTGAGACCGCACGCCGATCTCTCCGCAGGAGGCCGGGGATGACCGACCTCGTCCAGCTCCGCGTGGCGGACGAGGGGGAGGCCGCGTCGACCGCGGACGCCGCCCCGGCGCCGCGCCGCCCCCGGCCAGTGAGCCGGAAGGTCTACATCGAGACCTACGGCTGCCAGATGAACATCAACGACACCGAGCTGATGGCCGGGGTGCTCGGCAGGGCGGGCTACCTGCAGGTGGACGAGCCCTCCCGGGCGGACGTGGTCCTGGTGAACACCTGCGCCATCCGGGAGCACGCGGAGCGGAGGGTGCGGGGACGGATCGGCGACCTGCAGCGCCACCGGGAGGACAATCCGGAGCTGGTCCTCGGCGTCACCGGCTGCATGGCCCAGCGAATCGGCGACGAGCTCGTCGAGATCGACGGCGTCGACCTGGTGGCCGGGCCGGACGCCTACCGCGACCTCGGCGATCGGATCGAGGCGATCCGCTTCGGCGGACGGCCGAGAGGACAGGAGCTGCTCGAGCTGGACGGCAGCGAGAACTACGAGGGCATCGAGGCCGTGCGCGGAGAGGGGGTGACCGCGTGGATCACCGTGCAGCGCGGCTGCGATCACCGCTGCACCTTCTGCATCGTCCCCTACGTTCGGGGCGGGGAGAAGAACCGCGACCCGGAGGCGATCCTCTCCGAGGCCCGGACGGCGGTCGAGCGCGGCTACACGGAGGTGAGCCTGCTCGGACAGACCGTCAACTCCTACCGCAGCGGCGACTGGGATTTCGCGCGGCTGCTGCGGGCCGTGGGGCGGGTCGAGGGGCTGCGGCGGGTCCGCTTCACCTCGCCCCATCCCAACGACGTGACGCCGGAGTTGCTGGAGGTCATGGCGGAGGAGCCGGCGGTCTGCCGCCAGCTCCACCTCCCGGTCCAGTCCGGCTCGGATCGGGTGCTCAAGCGGATGGTGCGTCGCTACACGGCCGAGGAGTTCCTCGAGAAGGTCGATCTCGCGCGCGAGGTCGTGCCCGGGATCGCGCTCAGCACCGACGTCATCGTCGGCTTTCCCGGCGAGGCGGACGAGGACTTCCAGCGCACCCTGGCGCTCATGCGGGAGGTGCGCTTCGACGACGCCTTCCTCTACCGCTTCTCGCCCCGCGACGGCACGCCGGCCACCCGATTCCCGGAGGAGGACTTCGTGGCGGACGAGGTCGCGCAGGCCCGGCTCGAGGAGCTGATCTCGGTGCATCGCGCCATCCAGCGCGAGGTGAACGAGGCGGAGGTCGGCGCCGTGGAGGAGGTGCTGGTCGAGGGCGAGGCGAAGTCCGACGGTGACGTCCTCGGCCGCACGGAGGGTTACAAGGCCGTCGCCTTCCCGGGCGACCCCGCCGAGACGGGCGCCTACCGGAGGGTCCGTCTCACCGGTACGACCGGGGCGACCTTCCGCGGGGAGCGGGTGGCGTGAAGGGCTGGGTCGGCCTGCTCAACCTCTTCCTGGTGCTGGCGGCCGCGACCCTCTTCGCCGCGGCCAACGGCGGCGAGTCCGTGCGCGTGGACTTCGGGCTGTTCGTCTTCCGGGGCGTCTCCCTGCCGGTCGTGGTCGTCGTATCGGTGCTGGTGGGCATGGCGGCCTGCCTGCTCGTCGGAATGCGGGCGGACCTCAGGAACCGGCGGCGCCTGCGCCGTTATCGGGAGCTGCGCGACGAGGACTGAAGCCGCCGCCTGACCCGCCGCCGGACGGCGTCCGGCGCGAGGGGGGACGGCGGCCGCGCTGAGCGGGTTGCGGCCGGGGCCGGTCCTGCTGACCGGCCTGGCCGTGGTGGCCGGCGACCTGGCCGGCCTCGGGCTCCGGACTTCCGCTCTGCCGGGAGCCCTGCCGGCCGC
>CAZEUW010000086.1:0-9553 GCA_964515425.1 uncultured Gemmatimonadota bacterium
CACCAACGAGACCCCCGATCGGCGCCGTGAGCCCGGTCGGGGGTTTCGTGCGTCAGGGGGTGACGTCGGCCTCCGTCTCGGCGTTCGGCCCGGTCCCGTCCGGCGCCCCGCCGCCCGCCCCGACGAGCAGCTCACCCCGCCAGTACGTGACCTCCGGCCGATCGCCGCTCCCGGACGTCCGGGCCGTGACGCTCTCGAGCCAGAGGGCGACCCTGAGCCCTCCCCCGACACCCTCGATCCGCATCGCCTCGGGGGGCACCGGAACTCGGGCTCCGAGGCCCTGCGCCCGGAGGCGGGCGGCCAGGTCGGCCACCGACAGCTCGAGCACACCGCCTTCGCCCGCCAGGATCCGCAGGGAGCTGGAGTCGGCGACCAGCCGGACGGTACCGACGCCGCCGTCCGCCCCCGGGAGGTCGACCGTCACCGTGTCCCGGAGCCCGGAGTGCACGCCGCCGACCAGGTGGCCGTATCCGCCCAGTGGACGGGCCCGGAGCTCGTCGGCGGCGTGGTACGAGACGTGGCTCGGCGCGCGCGCTCCCTCCCACGGGTGGACGTAGGCGATCCCGAGCGACGCCACGACCCGCTCCTCGACGGGACGGGCCTCCCGGCGCCGGACGGTGTCGGGGCGGCCGGCCCCGCCGGGACCGCGGGGCGCCAGGGCGACGTCGACGCTGTCGGCGGCCAGCAGGCTGTCGGGGAAGAGCGGGGCGAGCGAGCGTCCGCCGTGCCGCTCGACGAGGTAGCGGACGGCCGCGCTGATCTCCTTCCGGTCTTCGAAGCTCACGTCGGCGGGCGCCGCGCGCGCACGGCCGTCGACGAGCATCTCGTTCGCCGTCAGCAGGCCGCGCAGGCGGCCGAGCTGACTGCTCTCGGCCACCGCGTACGCGGACCAGGGCCCGACGAAGGCCGCCAGCACCACGACGCACAGGGTCTGCGGCACGCGCTCGATCTCCTCGGAGCCCGTGAGCACGTGGTAGAGGGCGGTCCCCCCGAGCCACAGCGTCCCGACCGCGAGGAAGTAGCGGTCCTCGGTGACTCCGTACTGGGCCACGCGCTGCCACACGGCGAGCCCCAGCAGCACGACCGAGGGGAGCAGCGCCACCCAGAACCAGCGGCCGTAGATCCGCACCCAGCGGTTCTCGGTCGCGCGCCGCACCGGGTGGACGAGCAGGTAGGCGAGGATGCCCACCACGGCCACGACGGAGACGAGCCAGCCGATCCAGCCGCTGGGCCAGTCCCAGGTCGCGACGACCTTGACGGCGTAGGCGGTGAGGATGAGGAGGTAGACCACGACCAGGGGCACGAGCACGTACTGGACGAAGAGCTTCAGCCCGCGCGGATAGTCGTCCATCGCCTCGAGCGCCGCCAGGTCGTCGGGCACGCCGGCCAGGAAGAACCAGGTCTGGAACAGCAGCCCGAGGACGATCCAGAGCCGCAGGTAGGTCTCGTCCGGGACCGGCACCCCGAAGAGCTGGTCGAGCGCGCCGACGGCCAGCGAGAGGCCGGCCTGCAGGACGACCACGTAGAAGGCGGCCGTGAGGAAGCGGAGCAGCAGCGCGCGGTTGTACTGCCAGAAGCCTCGGGGCTCGTCCACGCCCAGGAAGGGGAGGAAGGCGGCGGCCAGGTGGAAGCCGAACGAGAGCTGGAGGTAGCGGCGCACGCGCACGGGCTCCGTCCAGCCGGGCCAGGCGAGGAAGACCGCCGCGAGCGCCGCGACGGCGAGGCCGAGGCCCAGGCCGCGGATGCCCGGCGACCAGGCCCGCCGCTCGGCGGTCGCGGAGATCGCGAAGGTGAGCGGGAGCGCCAGCGTCGAGACGACGAGCAGCCGGATCCAGGTCTCGTCGCCCAGGCCCTCCAGCCCCGCGAGCCCGGCCGCGGCGCCGAGCGCGGCGGCGGCCACGACGGCTGGGAACCGCCGCAGGGTGGCGAGGGCCGAAGAAGCGAGCCGTTCCAGGGAAGGGAGCCGCGACCGGAGGCGCATGGAGCCAACGTCGCCCGCCCCCCGTCGATCGGTCAAGCGGCGACGCCCGCGACGGTGGTCTGCGGGCTCTCGGTCGGATTTCGTGGCCCGCTCTTGACACACGAAATTTCGGTGGTATGATAGGCGTCCCGGTCGAGGGAACCTCGCTCGAGCGAGACCCACGACGCGGGAGGGGTCGACGAGGAATCGTCGGCCCGAGCGCGCGCCGGACGTTTGGCTCCGGTGAGCCGGCTGCGAGGTTGCTGGCCGCAGTCGTCAGCCCCGGGAACGGGGGCACCTGAGGCCGGACGCACGACTTCGGTCGTGCCGACAGGACCGAGGGAAAGAGCAGCGATCCGACCGCCCTCACGGGGCGGTGCCAAACCGACGGATCAACGCTCGCCGGCACCAACGAGACCCCCGATCGGCGCCGTGAGCCCGGTCGGGGGTTTCGTGCGTCACCACCCTTCGTAACTTGCCCTCCGATTCCGGGGCCGAAGGGCGGCGCCCGGGTCCTCACTCCCGAGCCGACTTTCAGCTCCAGGAGACTTCGATGGGACGCACCTACGGGTTCGACGTCCGTCCGTTCGCCGCGGGCCTCCTCCTCGCCGCCTTCCTCGTCGCCGGCTGCGCGAGCGGCCGCGGTCAGCCCTCCGGGGACCCACCGGGCGCGGACGCCGAAGCCGCCGCCCAGGAGGAGGACGACACTCCTTTCGAGGAGTGGTCGGAGGTGCTCGAGGACACCCGCGAGATCGAGGGCTACTTCACCTTCCACCTCAAGCGTGACAACACCCTCTACCTCGAGGTGGACCCGGAGCGGCTCGGGACGGACTTCGGCATGCTGGCCCACTACAGCCGCGGCCTCGGCGACCTCTTCGTCCAGGAAGGGCTGCCCGCCTCGGGCGGCACCGAGCTCCTCCGCCTGCGGCGGAGCGGCGACGAGCTCTACCTGGTGCGCCGCAACCCCCGCTTCACGGCGGACGAGGGCTCCGCGATGGAGGCCTCGATGGAGGAGAACGTCGGCCACTCGGTGCTGGCGGCCTTCGAGATCGAGGGCCGCCACGACTCGACCGGCCACCTGCTCGTCGACGCGACCGACTTCTTCGTCTCGGACTACGCGAACACGAGCGCGACCCTGGAGGCCGCCTACGGCGACCATCCGGTGACCTTCGACGGCGACCGGAGCTACGTGGAGCGCGTCCAGGGCTTCCCGGAGAACGTCGAGATCGACGCCTTCCTCACCTACGCGTCCGGTGATCCCCCCGCCTTCGGCGGGCCGGGGCTCTCCGACTTCCGGTCGATCCCGATCGGCATCCGGTACTCGATCTTCGCGCTGCCGGAGGAGCCCATGGAGCGTCGGCCCGCGGACCTCAGGGTCGGCCACTTCATGACGGCCCAGCAGGACTTCTCGCGGGACCAGGCCACCGACCCCTACCACCGGTACGTGCACCGCTGGCGCCTCGAGAAGACCGACCACGACCGGGAGACCGCGCCGCCCGTCGAGCCGATCGTCTACTACATCGACCGCAGCGTGCCCGAGCGCTACCGGCCCCACGTGCGGGAGGGCATCGAGGCCTGGAACGAGGCGTTCCGGGCGGCGGGCTTCGAGGACGCCGTGGAGGCGCGGCTCGCACCGGACGACTCGACCTGGAGCGCGGAGGACGTCCGCTACTCGACCGTCCGGTGGACGGCCGCCCACAACATGGGCTACGCGATCGGCCCCTCCCAGGTCGACCCGCGCTCGGGGGAGATCCTGAACGCCGACATCCTGATCTCATCGGAATTCGTGCAGGGCTGGCTGAGGACCTACGAGGAGCTGGTCGCCGCGCCCGGCGCACGGGGCGGGGAGAGCGAGCGCGCCTCGAGCGCCGCCGAGCGCTCCGGGCCGGCGGGCCTGCTGCTCCGCCACCGCGAGGCGCAGGAGGCGCTCGCCAGGACCCGACCCGAGGCGCTGCCCTACCTCTGCATGGCCGAGAGCTTCCGGAGCCAGCAGATGGGGACGCTCTACGCCGTGCTGGCGGCGCGCGGGCTGCTGGAGAGCGACGGCGAGATGCCGGAGGAGTACTTCGGCGCGGCCCTGAAGGACCTGATCATGCACGAGGTCGGACACACGCTCGGCCTCCGGCACAACTTCCGCGGCTCGACGGACATTCCGAACGACCGGCTCCACGACCGCGACTACACGCGCGAGCACGGCGTCAGCCTCTCGGTGATGGAGTACGCGCCGGTGAACCTGGCGCTCGACGAGTCCGAGCAGGGCCACTACTTCAACCCGTCGGTCGGCGCCTACGACGAATGGGCCGTCACCTACGCCTACGTGCCGCTGTACGAGCAGCCCGCGGACGGACCCGTCGCACGCTCGGGCTCGGTGGCGACGACGCCCGAGGCCCGGAGCGCGGTGCTCTCGAAGATCGCCGGCCTCAGCGACGATCCGCACCACGCCTACGCCACGGACGAAGACGCCCGCTTCGGCCCCTTCGCGGTCGACCCGAGCGCCAACACCGGCGACCTCGGGTCCGACCCCCTCCTGTGGGCACGCGATCGGCAGCGGCTCGTGGAGAGCGTGATGCCGGAGCTGTCCGATCGGCTGGTCGCCGAGGGCGAATCGTGGCATCGGCTGCGCGACGGCGTGACGTCGCTCTACTTCACCAAGTGGGTGGCGCTGATGCCGGCCACCAAGGCGGTCGGCGGCCTCTACGTCTCCCGGGATCACAAGGGACAGCCCGGGGCCCGTCCCCCCTTCCGACCGGTGCCGGCCGAGCGGCAGCGCGAGGCGCTCGACCTGCTCGCCGAGGAGGCGTTCTCGGAGGACGCGTTCGGGGCCGACCCGACGACGCTCAACCGGCTCGCGCCGGACCTGTGGTTCGACTGGCGCCGGAGCTTCACCGGGATGCTGCCGCTGGACTATCCGGTCCACCGACAGGTCCTCGTCTTCCAGCGCTTCCTGCTGCAGGACCTCCTCCACCCGGAGCGGCTCCATCGGGTGGTCGACAACCAGCTCCGCACCCCGGACGGCGTGGAGCCGTTCACGCTGGGGGAGCTCTTCGCGACGCTGACGGACGCGGTGTGGTCGGAGGTGGCCCGGTCGGGGAGCCCCCGGGAGGTGGCGTCGGTGCGGCGCAACCTGCAGCGGGCCCACCTCGAGCGCCTCGAAGCGCTGCTGCTGCGGGAGTCGATGCCGGGGATCGGGGGTGAGGTCACCGTGCCCCACGACGCACGGGCCCTCGCCCGAGCGGAGCTCACCGAGCTCGGCGATCGGCTGGAGCGGGCGACCAGGGCCGACGGCGGGCTGACGCGCGAGAGCCGCGCGCACCTCGAGGAGTCGCGGGCGCGGATCGACCGGGCGCTGGAGGCCAGCCTGACGATGTCGGCCGACGACTGAGCGGTCAGGTCGGAGGCTCTCAGCGACCTGGGGACAGTGGAGTACGCCTCCTCACCTAGTGGCACCCACGCACCGACTTCACGAAATTAGGAAAGCTCGCGTCGCTTTCTTCGCTCTCACGGCCCGTGTTCCCATGCCGCGACTCACACTGCTGGGCGGTGCGCTGTTGGAGCTGGACGACGGGTCCCCGGGCCCGACGCTGACCCGCCGGCACCCGCTCGCCCTGCTCGCCCTGCTCGCGGCCGAGCCCTCCCGGAGCCTCCCGCGAGGCAAGATCGTGGGTCGGATGTGGCCGGAAGTCCCGGAGAAACGGGCGCGCGCGAGGCTGAACACCTGTGTCTACAACGCGAGGCAGGCCCTGGGCGAGGGGAGGCTGCGTTCGGTCGGCGAGCGCCTCCGGCTCGACCACGACGGGCTGACTTGCGACCTGTGGGCCATGCGCGAGGCGCTCGACGACGGGGAGCTGGAGGAGGCGGCGATCCGCTACGGGGGCCCCTTCCTGGACGGCTTCTGGCTGCCGGACGCGCCGTCCTTCGACAAGTGGGTCGACCGCGAGCGGGCCCGAATCCGAAGCAGCTACCGCGAGGTGTTGGAGACGCTCGGGGCGGCGGCCGGGGAGCGGGGCGACGTGGAGGCCGCGGTCCGCTGGTGGGAGGCGCACTTCGAGGACGACCCCTTCGACGCCGGGGCCACGATGCGGCTCGTCGACGCGCTGGTCGAGCGAGGCGACCGGGCCGCCGCTCTCGTGGTCGGCGAGCGGCACGTGCGCGCCCTTCGCGACGAGCTGGGCGTGGAGCCGGGCGATCGCGTGCGCGAGCGGCTGACCCGGCTACGGCGCTCGACGGTGGACACCCTCCCGGACCGGGCGGCGACGGATCCGCCGCCCACGTCGCTCGCCGTGCTTCCCTTCGAGAACGTGAGCGGCACCCGGTCCGCCGAAGCCCTGGCCGTGGGCCTGCACGGGGACCTGCTGACGGACCTCGCCGCCGTCGAGCCGCTGACCGTCATCTCTCGCACCTCCGTCCTCCGCTATCGAAACACCAGCCGCCCCCTCCCCCGCATCGCCTCCGAGCTCGGCGTCCGCTACGTCGTCGAGGGGGAGGTGCAGGAAGACGCCGGCCGGGTGCGGGTGCGGGTTCAGCTCATCGACGCGGCGCGTGACAGCCATCGCTGGGCTGAGCGCTGGGACCGCGAGCTCAGCGCCGAGACCCTCTTCGCCCTCCAGAGCGAGCTCGCCCGCGCGGTGGCCGCCCGGCTGGAGGGGGAGCTGGTCCCCCGCGACGCCGCGGACGACGGGGCGCCCCCGACCCGGGACCTCGAGGCGTACCGGCTGTTCGCACGCGCCCGCGCCTTGGTGGAGCGACGTACCGGGCCGGAGATGCAGGAGGCGGCGGAACTCTACCGGCGGGCCATCGAGCGCGACGGCACCTATGCCGCTGCGCGGGCGGGACTCGCCGAGGCGCTCGCCCTGCTCGTCTCCTACCAGTTCCTCCCGGCCGAGCCCTCGCTCGTGGAGGGCGAGCGGGAGGCCCGGCGCGCCCTCGAGCTGGACCCCGATCTCGCCGAGGGCCACGCCGCCCTCGGGCTCGTGCTGTTCGTCCGCCGTCGAGGCCCGGGGGCCCTTCGGGCGCTCTACCGGGCCCTCGAGCTCAGGCCGGGCGACGCCGACGCGCTGCGCTCGCTGGCCGTGGCGTTGGGGCCCCTCGGTTTCTGGGAGGAGGCCGGTCTCTATCTGGAGCGGGCGGCCCAGCTCGACCCGGCCTCCGCCGAGATCCACTACTGCCTGGGAGAGCGATACGTGCTCCCGGGGGCCTCGGTCGACGACTGCCTGGCGCAAGCCCGCCGGGCTCGCGAGCTGAGTTCGGACTACGCCATCGCCTACACCCTCGAGGGGCGGATCCTCACCGACTCCGGACGGCCGGAAGCGGCCCTCGAACCGATGCGGATCGGCGTGGAGCGCGCCGACGAGGCGATCCGCGTACGGCCGCTGTACTCCCTCGCGCACGCCCAGCTGCGCGCCGGCGATCGCGCGGCGGCCGAACAGACGCGGTCACGCGTCGAGGCGGCGGAGGAGTCCTTCTTCGCCGGCGCCGCCGCCGCGCTCTTCGGCGACCTCGACGTGGCCTTCGCGCGCATGGCCAGTGTCGAGTGGACCCCGCTCCACGCGTACCACCTCCGCTACGACCCGGCCCTCGCTCCCCTTCGCGAGGACGACCGGTTCCCCGCGCTGCTGCGCGAAATGAATCGCGACTGGGATCTCGCCGACGACGGGAGCCTGCCGGGCTGACGCCGTCGCGGCGCCCGGCGAGAGCCTCCTCGGCATGTCGGTTCGCGGCCTCCGTTCACGCTGCGTTCAGCCTCCGTTCAGCGGCTTACGCGACCTTTCTCCGACAGCGAAGCGACATCCGTTGAACGTCGCGCCCGGCAGCGGACGCGCACGAGGCGAGGAGGGACACCACCGATGCGACGCGTGATCTGCTACCTGGTCGCCCTGGCTCTGATCGGGGCCTGCGGCGGCTCGGATGGGCTCACACAGACGCAGGACCCCAAGCCCCGGCTCGACTTCAGTGCAATCACGGGCTCGTGGGCGGGCTGGGGGTTGGAGTCGCTCGCCGACGGCTCGACCCGGCCGTCGTGGATCGGGATCGACGTCGAGGAGAGCGCCGTCGAGGGCGAGGTCGTCGGATCCTTCTGGGTCGGTCTGGCGCTGGGCGACACCCTGTGTGAGCTGGACCTCCAGGCGCTCGCCTCCGATCCTCCCGAGTATGGGCTCCGGATATTGAGCGGCGAATGCAGCACCGGCGCCATGATGGACGTCGAGCACGACACCGACGCGGGCGTCCTCTTTCTGGACATCGCGGCGGTTGACGAAAACTTCACCGCGAACCACATCCTCGAGCCCGGCACCGACCCTGGCCCGCGCCCAGACTGAGCGAACCGGTGCGGGCGACCGCCGGCCCTCGGCGAGCAACGTCGGGGGCCGGTCCGCGACCGTCCCGGGGGCCCGTCGACGGGTCCGTCGGCGACGCCCGCGACGGTGGTCTGTGGGCTCTCGGTCGGATTTCGTGGCCCGCTCTTGACACACGAAATTTCGGTGGTATGATAGGCGTCCCGGTCGAGGGAACCTCGCTCGAGCGAGACCCACGACGCGGGAGGGGTCGACGAGGAATCGTCGGCCCGAGCGCGCGCCGGACGTTTGGCTCCGGTGAGCCGGCTGCGAGGTTGCTGGCCGCAGTCGTCAGCCCCGGGAACGGGGGCACCTGAGGCCGGACGCACGACTTCGGTCGTGCCGACAGGACCGAGGGAAAGAGCAGCGATCCGACCGCCCTCACGGGGCGGTGCCAAACCGACGGATCAACGCTCGCCGGCACCAACGAGACCCCCGATCGGCGCCGTGAGCCCGGTCGGGGGTTTCGTGCGTCAGGGGGTGACGTCGGCCGTCAGTCGGGTGGCCGCCAGCCGCGCGCCCGGAGCTCCTCGCGCGCCGCGGGCCCGGTCTCGGGGCGGTCGAGCGCGAAGGCGAGGAGGGCGCGGGCGTAGTCGGACGGGTTGCCCACGTCGTGGCGGCGCCCCTGGAGCACGATTCCGTGGACGGGACGGTGCCGCGCCAGCTCGTCGAGGGCGTCGGTGAGCTGGAGCTCGCCGTCGCGGCCCGGCTCGAGCGACTCGAGGATCGGATAGATCGCGGGCGTCAGGACGTATCGCGCGGCGACGCACCAGCCGCTCGGGGCTTCGGCGGGATCCGGCTTCTCGACCAGCCCGGTGATGCGCACCCGCTCACCGGGCCCGGGGCGCATGTCGCGGCGCGCCGGGCGCACCACTCCTCGCCGGGCCGTCTCTTCCGCCGGCACCGGCTCGAGCGCCACCGTCGGTTCGCCGGTCTCCTCGTGCGCCGCGACGAGCCGGGCGAGGTCGGCGCCCCCCGGCGGTGTCACGACCGAGTCTCCGAGGAGGACGCAGAACGGGTCCGCGCCGGTGTGCGGACGCGCGAGGAGCACCGCGTGGCCGAGGCCTTCCGGCCGCTCCTGCCGTACGAACCGGACCCGCGCTTCCCGGGGCAGCACGGTTCCGTCGAAGTACTCCCTGACGATCCGCCCGTGGCGGCCCGTCACCACCCCCAGATCTTCGAGCCCCGCCGCCACGGCCTCCTCGAGGACGTGGTCGAGGACCGGGCGGTCCCCCAGCGGCAGCATCTCCTTGGGCACCGTCCG
>CAZEUW010000087.1:0-9455 GCA_964515425.1 uncultured Gemmatimonadota bacterium
GACGGCAAGCCTGGGGACGCCCGGGGAGGCTCGACTCCGGGGCGATCTGCGCGGGCGAGCGGACCTCGATCTGGGGACGGCCCTCGTGCTCGCGGATCTCACCGGCGACGCAGACGCGCCGACCGCGGAACAGGTCCTCCGGCGGCGCCTCGAAGCGGCCCCGGTACCGCCCCCACACGACCGCGGAGAACGGGGCGTCCGGGTGCGGCCGGCCGAAGTTCAGGAAGGTGGGCCGTCCGCCGACGTCGGCGGCGTAAGCCGCGCCGGCCACGCGTCCGCAGACCCGGGCCCGCTCTCCGACGTGGTCTCCGGCCTCGTGCGGGCCGTAGGTGGCCAGGTCGGGGTCGGAGACCGCGGCGGGGGCGGCCGATCCCCCGGGTGCGATGCGCCACAGGAGGAAGCCCGCGAGGCAGACGACGGCGACGGCTCCGAGGCCGATGCGGCGCTGGCGTCCGGAGAGCATGAGAGTAAGATGGGAGCGAGGCCCCGCGCCCGATAGCCGACCCGCACTCCCGACTCCGAGGCGCCCCTCGAGGCGCTCCCGTCGACGCGGAGCGTGCTCACCGTGGTGGGCGGGCAGGTGGTGCTCGACGAGCTCGGGAGCGAGGACTGAGCGGGTCCCGGGCGGCGGCCCCCACGCCGCGGCGCGCCCGCTCCAGCCGCCGCTCGCCCCGCCGCCAGGCCAGGACGCCGGCCGCCCGGACGGCGACGTAGGCCGCCGCGAGGCGCCATCCGGCCACCCCCTGGCGGGCCATGATCGCGCAGAAGATCCGGTCGGCCTCCGCCCGCGTGAAGGTCCGGTGCGGCTCGACCGTCCCGGGCGGCGGCACGCCCGCGGTGCGGTAGAGGAAGTCGTGCACCAGCGGCGCGGCGAGCGAGAGCTCGAAGGGGGCGATCAGCGTCCAGAGCACCCGCGGCACCGAGGCCAGGTCGAATCGCCAGCCGGCGGGGACCGTGAGCCGGGTGCCGTCCTCCTCCCACCGGAACGGGGCGTCGAGCCGCCAGGCGCCCTCGCGCACGAGGTAGGTCACGCGGACCGGCGGCAGGGCCGGCGCGTCACCGCAGGCGCCGCAGACGTAGCGCCACAGGTCGCGCAGGTCGGGGACCAGGGGCGCCTCCCGGTATTTCGGATCGGATCGGATCCTCCAGGATAGACGCCCCCTGTCAACGGGGTCTCAACGCCCGCCGGTCGCGGCGACGTCCCACATCGGGCGCGGCCTCCCGCAGCCGCGGACGATCCGGTAGCTTCGCCCCCTCGACGCCCACCCGAGAAAAGCCCCCGACCGGAGCTCCGCATGCGACCCGTCCGCTCGCCCGCGACCCGCGCCGCCCTGTCCTCCCTGTCCCTCGCCCTCGCGGCGACTCTCCTCGGAGCGCCCGCGACGATCGGTTCCGCTGCGTCGGCCCAGCAGGCCGGCGCCGCCGAGGGAGCGCGCGACGCCGCGCCGCCGAGCGCGGCCCGCGACACCGCCGCGCCGCCCTCCATCGAGGCACGGACGGAGGGGATGGCCCGGATGGAGGGCTTCTTCGATCTGTACTGGGACGAGCGCGAGGGGAAGCTCTTCTGGGAGATCGACCGCTGGGACGAGCCTTTCCTCCACCAGGTGTCGCTGGCCACCGGCCTCGGATCGAACCCGGTCGGGCTGGACCGGGGGCTGATGGGCGGCACCTACCTGCTCGAGGCCCGGCGCGTGGGTCCGAAGGTGCTGCTGATCGAGCCGAACCACCGCTATCGGGCCACGAGCGACGACCCCGCCGAGGTGCGCGCGGTCACCGAGGCCTTCGCCCCCTCCACCCGGTGGGGCTTCCCGGTCGAGGCGCAGACGGGCGAGCGGGTGCTGGTCGACGCCACCCCCTTCTTCCTGCGTGACCCCTCCACATCCTTCTCCCTCCAGCGCTCCTACGGGGTGGCCGGCGCGCTGGAGGAGGCGGGGCAGGGGAGCTTCGAGCTCGACCCGAGCCGGAGCGTGGTCCACCTGCCGCGCACGAAGGCGTTCCCGGAGAACACCGAGGTGGAGGTGTCGCTCACCTTCACGAGCGACGAGCCCGGCCCCCTGGTCGAGGCGACCGCGGCCAGCGGCGACGCGTTCACGCTCCGGGTGCACCACTCGCTGGTGCGGCCGCCGGAGCCGGGCTTCGAGACCCGCCCGGCCGACCCTCGCGTCGGGGCGCTGACGCTCGAGTTCCAGGACTACGCGACCCCGATCGCGGCGGACGTCCAGCGGCGGTGGGTGACCCGGTTCCGGCTCGAGAAGGAGGACCCGACGGCCGAGCGGTCGCCGGCCGTCGAGCCGATCGTCTTCCACCTGGACCCCGGCGTGCCCGAGCCGATCCGGAGCGCGCTGCTGGAGGGGGCGGGCTGGTGGAACCAGGCCTTCGAGGCGGCGGGCTACGAGGACGCCTTCCGGGTGGAGATGCTGCCCGAGGACGCCGATCCGATGGATCTCCGCTACAACGTCATCCACTGGACCCACCGGCGCACGCGCGGCTGGTCGTACGGCTTCACGGTGGTCGACCCGCGCACCGGCGAGATCCTGAAAGGCAACGTCAACCTGGGGAGCCTGCGGCTGCGGCAGGACCACCTGCTCGGCGAGGGGCTCGCGCCCGGCGTCGCGGGCCGGGGACTCGCCGCCGCGGGGGCTCTCGACGGCACCGGCGCCCCGGGCGACGCCTGCGCGGCGGCGGCCGGGCCCGGAGCCGGCCACCTGGCGCGGCTGACGCAGGCGGACCCGACCGAGCTGGCGCTGGCCCGGGTGCGCCAGCTCGCCGCCCACGAGGTCGGCCACGCCATCGGCCTGGCCCACAACTTCATCGCCTCCACCTACGCCGGACGCGCCAGCGTGATGGACTATCCCGCGCCCCTGGTGCGGATCGCCGACGGGGGGACGCTCGACCTCTCGGACGCCTACGACACGGGCATCGGCGAGTACGACGCCTTCGCGGTCCGCTGGCTCTACGCCGACGTCCCCGAGGGCGAGGACGAGGCGGCGGTGCTCGAGGCGATCGTCGACGAGGGCCTCGAGTCGGGCATGCGCTTCGTCTCCGACGCGGACGCGCGCCCCGCCGGCGCCGCCCACCCGCTGGCCAACCTGTGGGACAACGGCTCCGATCCGGTGGCGATGCTCGAGCGGGAGATGGAGGTGCGGCGGATCGGGCTGGAGGCCTTCGGGGAGGAGACGGTCGACGAGGGGGAGCCGCTCTCGAGCCTCGAGGGCGTGCTGGTGCCGCTCTACCTGCACCACCGCTACCAGCTGGAGGCCGCGATCCGGAGCGTGGGAGGGGTCGACTACCGGTACGCGGTGAGGGGCGACGGCCGCCGGCCGCTCGAGCGCGTCGCCGCCGACCGCCAGCGCGCGGCGCTGGACGCGGTGCTGGAGACGCTCACGCCGTCGGCTCTCGCACTGCCCGAACGGCTCCTGGAGCTGATCCCGCCGCCCGCCTACGCGTCGGCCGACCAGGAGCGCTTCTCCCGGCGGACGGGCCCCACCCTCGATCCGCTCTCGATGGCGGCCTCGGCGGCCGACTTCACGGCCGGGCTGCTGCTCCACCCCGAGCGCCTCGCGCGCGTCGCCCGCCAGCACGCGCACGATGCCGGGATGCCGGGCGTCGAGGAGGTCTCCGACCGGCTGCTGGACGCGACCTGGCGTTCCGGACCGGCGGGGGACGGCTACCTGCGCGCCGTGGACGAGGAGGTGGAGCGCGTCGTGCTCGACCGCCTGATCGAGGCGGCCGAGGAGGAGGCGAGCGCGCCCGCGGTGCGCGCCACCCTCGCGGATCGCCTCGACGCGCTCGCCGACTGGCTGGCGGGGCGTGAGGCCCCGACGGCCCACCAGCGGCAGGCGCTGCGGGACCTGCGCCGCTGGCAGGATCGCGCCGAGGGCGAGGTCGAGCGGCCGGCGCCGGCGGAGCTGCCGCCGGGGAGCCCGATCGGGGGGCGGTAGCGGGAAGATGACGGGGAGGCCTTCTCACGTGGCCGCCGGCACGCGGGACCCGGGTTCCTCCCCGACCATCGAGATGTACAGTTGTACGTCCTGTACGCGGCGTACGCTCCGTACGCTGTACAGCTCGAAAGCGCGGGGGAGGGACACCGCGCACGGCGCCTGTCACGGAATCGTCGCTCGTTCGTCCTCCCACTGACGCAGACGGAGGACCGCTGAGCCGGGGGACCGTGGACTTCGAGAGCGCTTTCGAGCGTCACCATGCGTCCGTCTTCCGCTATCTCCAGCGGCTCACGGGAGATCCGGACCGCGCGGACGAGCTGGCGCAGGAGACCTTCGTGCGTCTCCTCGAGCACGAGGTCGACCCCTCGAGCCTGGAGTCGTGGCTCTTCACGGTGGCGACGAACCTGGTGCGCGACGGCGCGCGGACACGGAAGCGGCGCAGGGAGCTCGTGGAGGCCGAGCGTCCCACGCCCGACCGCGCGGAGACGCCGGACGAAGCGTTCGTCCGGGACGAACGGAGGCGGAAGGTCCGTGAGGCCCTGGACGGGCTGGACGGGCGCGACCGCGAGATGCTCCTCATGCGCGAGGAAGGCTTCAGCTACGCGGAGATCGCCGACGCCGTGGGGGTGAAGGCGTCTTCGGTCGGGACGCTGCTCTCGCGGGCCCTCGACCGCTTCGCCCGGGCCTACGGGAGAGACGATGGCTGATTCGGAGGCGCACGTGACGCGAGCCCACCTGATGGCGTACCTGGACGGCGAGCTGGCCGGCGAGGTCGCCGAGCGCACCGAGCTGCACCTGGAGGGGTGTGCGAGCTGCCGGAGGACGCTCGAGGAGCTCGAGGGCGACGCGACGCTGTTCGGGCGCGCGGTGCCCGCGCTCGACGTGCCGGTGCCGGAGCGCGACGCCTCCTCGGCGCGCCACGTGGCGACGATCCGGGAGCGCGAACGCCGGAGCTCCGGCCGGCGAAGCCGGAACGACGGGCCACGCCGCGGCGCGGAGGAGGCCGATCGGGAGGGGGCCGGTCGGAGCGGGGCCGGTCGGAGCGCGTCCGCCGCCATCGCCGTCCCGCGCTGGACCGCCCCCCTCAAGGCGGCCGTGCTCGTCCTCGCGGCGGCGACCGCCGCCGCGGCGGTCGTGCCCGAATCGCCGCTCAGGGAATGGATCGCGGGCACCGTCGGCGAGCTGACGGGGGGGTCCCCGCCCGCGACGACCGACGCGCCCTCCGGAGCTCGGAGCGACGAGCCGGAGACCGTGTCGATCCCGGTGGCCGGCCGGGCCGTCGTCCAGATCGAGCGGGCGGCTCCCGGGCTCCGCGTGATCGTCCGGGAGACGGATACCGAGCGGCTGGCCGTGACGGCGCGGGGCGCGAGCTTCGAGACCGGGGTGGGCTCGATCGGCGTGAGCGGGGCCCGTCCGCCCGATCTCACCGTGGATCTGCCCGGTTCGGCGACCTCCGCACGGATCTCCGCGGGCGGACGGCTCCTGCTCGAGCGAGAGCGGGGAGAGCTCACCCTGCACGTGCCGGCCGACACGATCCCCGCCGGTCTCGCCCTCACGCTGGGCGAGGGCCGGACGGACGGCTAGCTTCCCGGGGGCCATGCTCACCCGCCGCGGTGCCCGGTCGCCTTCCCGCCCGCCCCCGCTCGGGGCCCGGGTGGCCGCCGTGTCGGTCGCGCTGGCGGCCGCGTGGCTCGCGCTGGCGGTCGTCCCGGACCGAGCGTCCGCCCAGTCCGCCGCCGGTTCCGATTCGGTCGCCGGGTCCGACGCGACCGCCGGGGACCACGCCGGCGAGGTGACGGGCCGCGTCCTCAGCGCCCACGACCGGCGGCCGCTCGAGGGCGCTTCGGTCACCGCCTGGAACGCGGGGGCCGTCGGCGCCTCGACGCTCACCCGCGACGACGGGAGCTACCGGCTGACGGGCCTGCCTCCCGGCCGCCACACGGTCACCGTCTCGATCCCCGACCACGTCCCCTACGACGTCGACGTCCGCATCCGCTCGGGGACCGCGCTCGAGCTCGACGTCGTCCTCTCGATCCGGCCGCCCGTGGTCTCGCCCGTCCACGCCGTCACGCGTCGGATCACGCTGAGCCCGGTCGCGACCGAGGAGGGGGACGGCCCCTCCGCCGGACGTCCGGCCGAGGCCGAGCTCCGATCGCTGGAGAGCGGTCCCGGCGGGGCGCTCGCGGCCCGTGCCCTGGCCGGGCTCGACCCCGATCCGCCGCCCTCGGAGCCGGCGGCGGGGCTCTACGTCCGGGGCGCGGCGTCGGACCTGAAGCGCGTCTACCTGGACGGGGCGCCCGTCTACGCCCCGTTCCACCTGGGCGGGCTCATGGACGCACTGCCGGCCGGGGTGTTGGGCTCGGCTCGCCTGTACGGCGGCGGTGCGCCGCTGGCCGTGGACGGCGGGCTCTCCTCCGTGCTCGACCTCCGGACGCGGAGCGGCGCGGGCGACGGCTTCAGCACCGGCGGCCACGTCGACATGCTCGGGAGCGCGGTCCGCCTGGAGGGGGGCGACCAGCGTGTCGCCTATCTGGTCAGCGGCCGCAGGGCGCACACCGGCGGCGCCGAATGGCTGCTCGGAGGGGAGCTGCCGTACGGCTACTACGACCTCCTGGGTCGCGTGGACGCGCGGCTGGCCGACGGTCACCGCCTCGCGGTGACCGGGTTCGCGAACGAGGAAGGTGTCCGTCTCGGCCGGCTCGGGACCGTGTCGGACCGGGAGCGGAGGGCGCACTGGGGGAACGAGGCGGCCTCGCTCCGCTACGCTGCCGAGCTGGGGTCCACCCGCGCGCTGCTGACCGCGGCCACGACCCGGTTCTCCACGGCGCTGCCGCTGCCCGCGGATTCCGCCGAGACGAGCCCGGTCGCGGGTCCGGACCTCGGGCGGTCGGAGACGGGACGCGCCCGCGTCGCGCTCGACCTCGTCACCCGGACCGGCGGCCTCGAGCTGGCGTACGGGGCGGCCTTCGACGACCATCGGCTGGAGCTGGAGCTGCCCGAGAGCCCGTCCCTCGGCGACGCCGCCGGCGCCCGGTGGTCCGGGCTCGGCCGCTCGGTCGCCGCCTACGGTGCGGCCACCGTGCGGCCGTCGGACGAGGTCACGCTGCGGGGCGGACTCCGCGGCCAGCTCCACGGTGACGGCCACGGCCTGCGTGTCGCGCCCCGCCTGGCCGTCGCGTGGGAGGCGTCGGAGACGACCGGCCTCGAGGTGAGCGCGGGCCGCTTCCACCAGCGGCTCGAGGCTCCGGAGTCGGCGCTGTCGGGGGACCTCGACACCTGGAGCGAGCTGCTGAGCCGGCGGACCGACGGCGACGCTCCCGAGGCGTCCGACTTCCCGGGTCTGGCCGTGGCGTCCGCGTCGCACCTGTCGGTCCGCCTCGACCATCGCCCGCGGGAAGGGCTGGCCTTCGGGCTCGAGGGCTACTTCAAGACCTTCGACGACCTGGCCGGCAGCGGGCTGCTCTCCGCCGGCGCTCCGGCCGCGAACGAGGGGGCGGAAGAGGGGACGGAGGCCGACGCCGGCGACGCGCTCGGCGACCTCCACGCGTCCGGGGCCGACCTGTGGATCGACTGGAGCTCGGAGGGATGGCGCGCGTGGGGCGGCTACTCGCTCGCCTGGACCTGGTCCGAGGCGCCGCCGGACTCGGGAGGGGCGGAGGAGGACCGCTTCGCGGGACGCCAGCTCGTCAGCGCCGGCGTCGACGCGCCGTTGCCGGGTCGGGTCCGGCTGTCCGGGGAGCTGAAGGCGAGCACCGGGCTGCCCTTCACCCGGGTGCCGGAGCTGGCGACGGGGGAGACGGGGAGCGCGGCGCCCGACGGCGGCGACGACGCCACGGCGGCGCCCGACCCGGAGCCGGGGCTGGCCGGCACCCCGGACGGCTCCTTCCTGCGGCTCGACCTCACGCTCTCCCGGAGCTGGACGGTCGAGCTCGCCGGCCGCCGCACCGCGATCCGCCCCTACCTGCGCTTCCTCAACGCCCTCGACCGTCGGGACGGGATCTTCTACCACTTCGACCCGTCCCGGGAGGTGCCGTCCCGCCCGCTCGACTCCATGCCCCTGCTCCCGGTCGTCGGCGTCTCCTGGGAGCTGTTCTAACTCTCCCCGGCTCCCACGGCGTGGAGCACCGCCCCGGTGACCGCCGCGGCCGCCGCCGTCAGGAAGTGGAGGAAGTGGAGGGCCGCACCGCCGAGCAGCAGGGCGAGGCCGCCGCGCCGCCACAGCAGGCGGTAGAAGTCGGCTTGAAGGACGCCCAGGGCGGTGACCCAGGCCGCCGCCGCGGCGAGGAGCCAGATCCCGGCGTCGATCCCGAGCGGCGCGAGCGATTCCGGGCCGGACGGACCGGCACCCGCCAGCAGCGCCACCCCCGCGCCGCCGACCGCCGTCGCGCCCACGGCGAGCCCGGCGCACCACCGCTCCCTGCGGGCGAGGTTCAGGGCGGTCCGGCTCGCCCGGCGGGATCCCCTCGCCTCGGCCGCGCCGCTCGCCTCGGCCCCGCCGCTCGGCCCGTCGTCGCCGCTCGGCCCGGCCGCGCTCCCCGACGACCGCTCCCGCAGCAGGAGCCGGGTCCAGGCCACGCCGCGGTCGCGGAAGTCGGTCCGGAGCACCTCGCCCAGCGTCCAGCGCTTGAGGTGGGTCACCCGGATCTCCGGCCGGAGCTCGATGCGATGGCCGAGCGCCCGTAGGCGGCGGCCGAGCTCGATGTCCTCGATCTGCGGCCTCCGGTAGCGGCGGTCGTCGAAGCCGCCGGCGGCCTCGAAGGCGCTCCGGCGCATGGCGCCGCATCCGGCCCAGAAGGTCTCGGCCGCGCCCGGATGACGCTGATGGACGTGATGGTGGAGCAGGTTCCGGTAGCGGGAGACGACGCCCGGTGCGGGCGGGTCGTCGTCGTAGGAGCCGAAGACGGCGTCGGGCGGCCGGGCCGTGGCGGCCCCGTCCGGGCTGGCGGCGCCCCGGCCCGGACCCGCGGCGCCCTCACCCCGGCCCGTCAGCGCGTCGCGCAGGCGCCGCAGCGTGTCGGGGCGTACCCGGACGTCGGCGTCCACGAACGCCAGAATCTCGCCGTCGGCGGCCGCCGCGCCGCGGTTGCGGGCGTGGGCCGGACCTCGCGGATCGCCGCTCACGCGCACGAGGCGGTCGGCGTAGCGCCCGGCCACCTCCGGGGTCCGGTCGCCGCTGGCGTCGTCCACGGCGATCAGCTCCCAGGCGTGGTCGGGCAGGTCGCTGTCGCGGAGGGCGCCGAGGGTCTCCGGTAGCAGCTCGGCGCAGCGGTGGACCGGAACGACGACGGAGAGCGAGGGAGCTTCGGCGCCGTCGCCGCCGCGCGCCCCGGTCGCCGGCGCGGTCACCGGGGGCTCAGCCGACGGGGGCGCTCAGCCGGCGGCCTGGACGAGGTCCGTCTCGGTCCGGTCGGACGGGCCGTCCCCCGCCTCCGACTCGGCCGCCGACCCCGTCTCTGATCCGGCGGCGACGAAGGAAGGCCGCAGGGAGCGGTCGGGGCGCTCGAGCTGCTGCTC
>CAZEUW010000088.1:0-9448 GCA_964515425.1 uncultured Gemmatimonadota bacterium
TGCCCGAGGCCTGCTGGAGCACCACGCCCTCGGCGCGGCCCTGCAGCAGGTCCTGGAAGGTGCTGATCGGCCCCTTGGAGACCTGGTCGGCGTTGATCACCGACTCGTTGGTGCCCAGCGTCCGCCGGCTCTGGTCCTGGCCGGTCACGACGTTGACCACCACCTGCTCCAGCTGGACGGCCGAGACCGAGAGCTGGAAGTTGGCGGTCACCGTCTCGCCGGACGTGACGTTCACGGTGCGCGTGGCCGCCTGATAGCCCAGCAGCCGTGCCCGGACGGTCTGCTGACCCTCGGGCACGCCCGTGATACGATAACGTCCGTCCTCGTCGGTGAGTGCGCCGATCTGGGTGCCCTGGATCGTCACCTGGGCACCGCTGACCGGCTCGAGGGTCTGGGCCTCGACCACCTGACCGCTCACGGCCCCCTGCGCCTGGATCGGCGCGTCGAGGCCGAGCAGCGCGACGGCTGCTACGGCGGTCAGGGCGGCGAGCCCCGTACGCTTGAACGAAATTGACAACATGGATCACCCTCCTGTGGCATCCGGGAGTGGGTCCTGGGAACATCGACGGAGACGACCGCCGAACGGTCGACTCCTCTCTCCGTGAGAGTGGTGCTCCCCGGCTCTGGCCCGAGCCTGTAAGATGAGCCTCGGAGGGTTCCCCAACAAGGAACCTCACCGGACCCGGCGTCGCCTCACGGCCGCAAACGGCCGGGCTCGAGCCTGTTAGGTCGCGTCGACTCTCGTGTGTGTCGTGGCTGCTCGTCCGGTCTGAACACCTCCACGCTGAGCGAGGGGTGGCCCGGGGCGGACCGCTCCGCTCCCGAGCTGGACACGTTCCCGACAGGCACGCCGCACGTTCGACCCGCTACCAGCCAGCGAGCCGTCGGTGCGCCGTTCCCTCCCTGTGGAAAAGTGTGACAACATCTTTACGCCCCGGACCCGGGCCTGTCAAGAAATTTGGACGGCCGTAGCGGCCCGAGAGGACGTCCGTCCGACCCGGTTCAGAAGTGGAGCCGCACGCCGGCCGTCACGGGGACCGACCACATCGTCCCGAGGCTCTCCACCGGCTCGTCCGAGACGTCGTTCACCACCTGTAGCATGTCCATGACGTCCTCGTTCTCCTCGTCCCCGAACACCACGAAGCTCTTCGCGTCGAGGAAGAGGTCGACCTGCTCGTGGACCGCGTAGCCGACCGAGGCGCCCGCCGCCACCGACGGGAAGAGCTCGGAGATCTCGAACTCGATGGCGTCGGTCCCGACCGAGGCCGCGACGCGCGGCACGTTGAAGTTCGTGAAGCCGGCCGTGGTCGTGAGGTTGACCGAGAGCGGACCGTCGTCCGACGGCGTGAGGATCCAGAAGCCCCCGCCGTGGAAGTGGATCAGGTCGAGCTCGAGGTCGTTGATGCCCTCGTTCCCGACCGGCCCGCCGAGGTCGATGCCCTCGTACAGCTCGGCACCGCCGTGCAGCCGGAGCCGGAACCGGTCGGTGAGCCCGAAGTTCACCCCCACGTCGAACGCCGGGCCGGCGCCGTCGGCCACGTCGCCGAGGTCACCGACCGCGAAGCCGAGCCCTCCGGCGGCGTCGAAGTCGATCGGGGGTTCCTGTGCCGCGATCCCCCCCGTGGAGAGCAGGAGGAAGGCGAGGGCGAGCGCCGAGAGACCGAACGAGTGTCGTACGTGCATGGATGTCCTCCTCCGCTGGGCGACGTGCCGACGAGACCCGGGAGCGCGAGCTCGACCCTAGGGACAGGCCGAGTTCACGTTCGGGTTGTTGTCGACCTCCTGCGTGGTGATCGGGAAGCTGATGTCGTCCGCACCGCGCGGCGAGTGATCCGGATAGAGGTTCACTCCGTCCGCCATCCGCCAGCGCCGGAAGTAGCCCTGCCGCTGGCCGCTCAGCCAGTTGCCGGCCGCGCGGGCCCGGGCGAGCTGCGGCAGGTCGGTGGCCAGGTCGCCCGTGAAGTCCACGGGATCGAACGCCCCGATCGAAAGCCCCGGGTTCACGACCAGCATCGGGTTCAGCGCCTGGGCGGGATCTGTCAGCAGGTCGTTGACCATCCCCTGGGCGACCTCGGCGCTCCCGTTGCGAAGCGCGACCTCGGCCTCGATCATCCGCGCCTCCCAGCCCGTCGCGATCGGGATGGAGTGGGAGCGCTCCGTGTAGAGCTGCTGGAGGGCGATGTCCACGCCGATCTCCAGGCCCTCCATGCCGCTGTCGAGGTCGATCAGCCCCTGGCCGACCCACTCGTCCAGGTAGGGCCAGGTCTCGTTCTCCCTCGGGTCGTCGTCGCCGTCGCCCACCGTCCAGCGGGCCTGCAGCACGTCGCCCCAGGTGAGGGCGTAGGCCTCGTTCATCTGGCCCGTCGTCAGGCCGACTCCGGTCGAGTTGCCGGAGTACTCGGCCGCGTAGAAGAAGCCGTCGGGCACGCCGGCCGCGATCGTGGCCGCCTCGCCGTACCGGCCGAGCCACATCAGCGCCCGTGCCTGGCCGACCGCGGCCGCCGTCGCCACGTCCGGCAGGCCGGCGTCCATCGCGGCGGCGTCGGCCTCCCCGAGGCGGGCGAGCGCCTGCTCCATCCTCGCGTCCGGCAGCAGGGGGCTCGACTCGCCGTCCGGTCCCCCGATGATGCTCTGGCAGTAGCCCTCGGCCAGGATGACGCGGACGTAGCCGCCGTACAGCAGGCCGACCGCGATGCCCTCGGCGAGCAGGTCCTCCACCTCGGAGAACTCCGGGTCGCCCTGCGAGGCGCGGAACAGCGCCACGGCCGTGTCGGCCGAGGTCCGCGAGACGTGGAGCGGCTCGTACAGGTCGTCGTTCAGCGAGGCGTTGTCGGGGTTCACCTGGACGTTGCGGCGATCCACGTCGATCCGGGTCTCGAACGTCCCCGAGAGGATGAACTCGTCCGTGAACAGGCCGCTGTAGAGGACCCAGCTGTCGTAGAACTCCTGGAAGTCACCGACCACCCCGTTGGTGCGCAGGCCCACCGCGCCCGGGCCCTCGAGGACGTCCGGGGTCACGTTGTCGGGGTCGTCCACCTCCAGGATGGCCCCGTCGCCGCAGCCGATCAGGCCCACGGCCAGCAGGGCGCACACGGCCGTGAAGGCCAGCCGACCGAACGCGCTGCGATCTCCGATCTCGTCGACGAAACTGTGCATGATCTGACTCCTCTTCGTCTCTGTCGGGCCCCTCGGGGCGTCGGGCCGGCCGATCGGGTCGGCCGGCCCGCGCCGCCGTTCGGAGAGGGGCGGTCGCGTGCTGTGGGTGCGCCTCACCTCAGAAGGTGATCCGGAGGCTGCTCGTGAGGCGCCGGCCCACCGGGAGTCCGATGAACTGCGCGCGGACCGCGTCGTCGGACCCGGCGAAGTTGATCTCCGGGTCGAGCCCGTTGTAGGCGTCCCACGACATGAGGTTCTCGCCCACGAAGTTGAGGCTCACGTCGCGAAGGCCGAGGAAGTCGAACCAGCCGCTCGGCGCGTCCAGACGCAGCGACACCGTCCGCAGCTTGGCGAAATCGGCGTCGTAGACGTAGGGCGACACCGACCCGATGCTCCGGGCGACGGTCACGACGTCCGCCCGCTCGGTCGGCTGGCCGTCCGGCCCCTTCTCGAACAGCGACGTGCAGGTGAAGAGCGCGCAGTTGAGGTCCTCGGTGCCGTTGAAGAGCTGGTGACCGCCCTGGTAGTCGAGCTGCGCGAACAGCGTCACGTGGTCGAAGAAGTTCATGGTGGTCGAGACGCTGCCCTCCCAGTCCGGGCTCGGATGGCCGTGGAACTCGGCCGTGTCGCTCACCACGACCTCGCCGCCCTCCACGCTGACCGTCCGCACCATGTAGCTCGCGAACGGGAAGCCCTCCTGGTGCCGCTGGCTCGAGCCGCCCAGGCCGAAGATGATCGGGGCGTCCAGTTCGGTCACCTCGTTGCTGTTGCGGGTGAAGTTGACCCGCCAGTCCCAGCGGAAGTCGTCGCGCTCGACGGCGTTGGCGTTCAGCCCCAGCTCCACGCCCTCGTTCTTGAGCTCGGAGATGTTCACGAACCGCTCGTTGGGGAAGCCCGTCGAGGGGGCGAGCGGCCGCTGGACGATCGCGTCGTTGACCGTCTGGTTGTAGTAGGTGAGCTCCAACGACAGCCGCGAGTCGAGGACGCTGGCGTCGAAGCCTGCCTCCCACTCGCTGCCCGTCTCGGGCCGCAGGTCCGGGTTGCCCGGCTGGCCGGCGGTCACGCCCCGCTGGTCCACCCCCTGCCGCGTCACCGGATTCGTGTCGAGCAGGAAGAGGGCGTCGTTCGAGCCCGGCTGCTTGCCCGACTCGCCCCACGCCGCCCGGAGCCGCATCTGATCGAAGAAGTCCGGGAACCACTCCTCGTCGCTGATGACGTAGGAGCTGTTGAGCTGGAGGTAGGCCTGCAGGCCGAGGTTGGCCCCGAAGGCGCTGTTGTCGTCGAACCGGACCCCCGGCGTGACGTAGAACCGGTCCTTCCAGGAGAGCTCCTCCTGGACGAAGAAGCCGAGCGTCTTCGTGTTCACGAAGAGGTCGTCGCCCTCGTTCTCGACCGAGTTGTTGACCGACGGCGAGCCGGCCGGGAACTGCCGGCCGATCACCTGCTGCCAGTCGAGGATCGACTCGTTCCACTGCCCGCCCACGGTGGTCTGGGTGCGGAAGTCCTCGGTCACGGGCAGCGCCAGCGTCGAGGTGGCCCACAGGGTGATCGTCCGCTGCAGGCGGCTCTCCTTCTCGATCGTGCCTTCCGAGAGCGACCCGAACGGCAGCGTCGGATCGACGGGGGTGACCTCGTCCAGCGTCGAGTTCGACTGGTCGTAGCCGACCGTCACGCGGTTGGTGAGCTCCGTGATCGGCCGCCAGGAGAGCGTCGCGCTCCCGATGAAGCGCTCGGCCTGCTCCTCGTTGAACTGGGTGAAGATCTCCTCGAAGGTGTTGCCGCCGAAGAACGGCTTCTCCTCGTCGCAGACGAAGTCTCCGCCGAGGGCGGAGCCGTCGGTGACGGCACCGAGGGGCGCGCCGAACTCACGCGCCGCCTCGAAGGCCAGCATGCAGGTCTCCATCGGCGCGCCGCCCGTGTTCGGATCCGCTCGCGTGATCGGCCCCCACCAGGGCGAGCCGAGCGCCACGCTCGAGATGCCGAACAGGTTGTTGTCGTTCTCCGGGAGGTTCGTGAAGCGGCTCACGAAGTTGCTGGAGATCGAGACGTCGAACGTCTCGCTCGCGTCGATGTTGAAGTTCGCCCGGGCGTTGTAGGAGTCGACCCCGTTCTGGGGCATGTTGCCCTGGTCGTTGCGGAACCGGCCCGAGAGGTAGTAGCCGACGTCGTCCGAGCCGCCGCGGATGTTGCCCGCGTAGGTCTGCAGGTGCCCGAAGCGGAAGGGGTCGCCGAAGCGCGTGCCCTCCATGAGCGACTGGACGTAGACGGTGTCCTTGCCGATCCCGAAGAAGAAGTCCGGGTTGAAGGCCATCGACCACCAGTCGGTCACGTCGTAGGCGGTGCCCTGCTCCGCCCTGAAGGTGTAGCGCGTCGCCTGGCCGGCCGAGCCCTGCTTGGTGGTGATGCGGATCACGCCGGCCGAGGCGTCGGTGCCGTACAGCGTGGCGGCCGCGGGCCCCTTGATCACCTCGACGCTCTCGATGTCCTCCGGGTTGAGGTCGTCGATCCGGCTCGTGCTCTGGCCGCCGACCTCGGCGTCCTCCTCGTTCGTGTTGTTGACGAAGGCGCCGTCGACGATGACGATCGGCGTCTGCGACAGCCCGAGGCTGCTGTTGCCGCGGATCTTCAGGGTGGAGGCCGCGCCGACGGATCCGGATCCCTGCTGCACCGTGACGCCGGTGCTGTTGCCCTGAAGCAGGCCCGAGAGGGTCGTCGGGTTCTGGTTCTCCATCGTCTGGTCGGCGTCGACCGTCGAGCTCGAGTAGCCCAGCTCGCGGCGGGCACGCTGGCCCGTTGCGGTGACCACGACCTCCTGGAGCGCCACGGCGGAGACCTGGAGCTGGAAGTCCAGCTCGGTCGTCTCACCGCTGGTCACCTGGACGGTCCGGGTGGTCTGCTGATAGCCGATCAGCCGGGCCCGGACCTGCGCCTGGCCGGCGGGCACGCCTTCCAGCGTGTAGCCGCCCTGCGCGTCGGTGAGCGTGCCGACGTCGGTGCCGGGCACGAAGACCTGCACGCCCTGGAGGGGCGAGAGGTTGCCCGCGTCGACGACCTGGCCGCTGATCGTGCCCTGCGCCAGCGCCGGCGCGGCCGTGAAGGCCAGGAGCGCCGCCGCCGACGCCGCGATGCCGGCGAGCCGGCCGATGAGGGGATACGACGAGACAGTTCGCATGGGATCGCCTCCTTCTCCCGTCGGGACACCGGCGTCTCCGACCGACGGAGTGGCCTGACCCCGAGGACACCGGGGATGGGAGGACGTCCCCTGCATCCGGTTGGACCCGAGCGTCGGTCGCACCGGCTCTTGTCGAACTCTCGAAGGAGCGCCCGGGCCGCGACACGGGGGCCAGCACCCCCGAACGGACCGTTCGAACGCTTCGATCGATTGACGAATCTCTGTCCGGCCGGGGGGATCGCGCAAGGAACGCGTCGGGAGGACGGTGTGGAGGCGTCGGGCGTCAGAAGGTCACCGACAGCCCAGCCCGCACACGCCTCTCGGGAGGCAGGCCGAGGAACTGCTGCCGGAGGAGGGGATGCGAGCCCGACTCGTTCACCTCCGGGTCGGTGCCCGGATAGGCGGTCCACAGGGCCAGGTTCTCGCCCGCGACCGTGAGGCTCGCGCCGCGTGCGAGCCCGCCCGCCGCCGCCAGCCACGTGGCGGGGATCTCGAATCGTGCCGACACCGTGCGGAGCCTGAGGTAGTCCGCCTCGTGCACCCAGGGGGCCGGTGACGCTATGCGGGAAGCCTCGATCTTGACGCGAGCCGCGCGCGTCGGCCGACCGTCCGGCCCGGTCGCGAAGATCGCCGGGCAGGCGCCCCGCAGGCGCCCCTCCTCGTCGCGGCCCCCGCCCAGCAGCCGGCAGGCGAAGTCCGTCGTGAGGTCGTGCAGTACGTGGCCACCGGCGTAGTCGGCGCGGGCGGAGAGCGTCACCCGCTCCATCAGCCTGAGGCGGGTCGCCACCGACCCAGACCATCTCGGCGTGGGCGTCCCGAGGTAGGTCTCCTCGCCGGCCACCGCCGACCCGCTGCCGTCCACCGTCACGGGGCGGCCGAAGTAGGCCCCGACCGGATGTCCCGCCCGGTGGGACTGGGCGCTCTCGAAGAAGGCGACGGGGGCGGGCAGCCGGGTGATCTCGTCGTCGCTGGCCGACAGCGTGAGACGCACGTCCCACCGCAGGCCGTCGCGCTCCGCCAGGCGCGCGTCGACGGCCGCCTCGAGCCCGTGGTTCTCGATCGCCGCCGCGTTCGCCTTCGGGGCGAGCGCGAAGTCCTCGACCGGCTCGGTCGACGTCGGGACGAGCACGTCCTCGGCCCGGCGCTCGTACCAGGTCACGGAGAGCCCGAGCCGTCCGTCCGCGAGGCCCAGGTCGGCGCCGACCTCCCACTCGGTCGACCGCTCCGGCCGCGGGTCGTCGAGGTCTGGCGCGCCCGGCTCGTCCGACCCGTCGTCCTCCCCTCCCCCGACGCCGGACGGGTCGGGGGCGAGCCGCGCGTCGAGGTCGGGACGGCGGCCCGAGCGCCCCCACGCGAAGCGGAGGCGCGCCCGGTCGAAGAGGTCGGGCCACCAGGGCTCCCGGCCCGCGAGCCAGGCCACCTGGACGCTCGGGTAGAGCGCCGTGCCGGCGTCCTCGGCGACCGCGCCGTCGTCGTCCACGCGCACCGCCGGCGTCACGAACAGCCGCTCGCGCCATCCGAGCCGCTGCTGCAGGAAGGCGCCCACGGTCCGGGCCGAGGCGGACGCGTCGCGGCGGGCGGTGACCTCCGCCGACCCTTCCACCGAGGGCGAACCGGCCGGGAAGCGCCGCCCGATCGCGAAGTCCAGGTCCCGGGACTCCCGCTGCCAGCGGACGCCCAGCGTCGTCCGCGACGCCAGCCGGTCGGCGAGGGGGAGTTCCAGCGAGGAGGAGCCCTCGACCGTCGCCAGCGTCCCGTCGTTCCGTGCCCGATCGATCCTCCCCTCGGAGTCGACGCCGAAGGGACGCTCCGGGTCGACCGGGACGATCTCGGTCTGGACCGCGCGCCACCGGTCGAGCCCCACGGTGAGCCGGTGCGACGTGGGGCCCGACGGGCGCCAGGTGACGGTCGCGCTGCCGACGAACCTCCGCGCCTCCTCCTCGTTGGAGATCGTCCCGATCTCCCCGAAGCGCGTGAGGAAGAAGGGGTTGACCGGCTCGCACGCCTCCGAGCGCTCGGCGAGCGGATTCCCCGTGGCCCGGGCGAACTCGAACATGAGGAAGCAGATCTCGAGCGGCTCGCCGCCGCGGGTCGGGTCTGCGCGCGTCATCGGGCCCCACCAGGGGGAGCCGAGGGCGTTGCCGATCAGCCCGAACAGGTTGTCGTCGTTCTCCGGGAGCCGCGCCGTGCCCGCCGTGAAGGCGGTCGAGGCCGAGACGTCGAGCGAGGCCGACGGCCGCAGGGAGGCGTTCGCCCGGAGGTGGTACCGGTCCCGGCCGTCCGCCGGCACGGTCCCCTCCCGGTCGAGCAGCTCGCCGGACAGGTGGTAGGCGAGGTCGTCACCGCCGCTGACGCCGGCCGCGTAGCGCTGGAGGTGCCCGGTGCGGAACGGCTCCCCCAGACGGGTGCCGGCGAGCAGGGACTGCACGTAGGTGGTGTCCTTCGCCCCCGGCACGTGGACCGAGCTCCGGATCGGGTTCCAGGCCAGCGACCACCAGCGGGTCGGGTTCCAGGCGGCCCCCTGCTCGACGCTCGCCCTCCACCGGGCGGCCCCGTCCGCTCGCCCCCGCTCCGTGGTGATCCGCACCACGCCCGCGGCCGCGTCCGCGCCGTAGACCGCCGTCGCGGCCGGTCCCTTCAGGATCGCCACGCTCTCGACGTCCTCGACCGCCAGGTCGTCGAGCCTCGACGTCTGCTGTCCCCCGACGAAGAACCCGAAGCTCGCCCGGTTGTCCGCCTCGACGCGGGCGCCGTCCAGGTAGACGAGGGGCACGGCGTCGGGATCGAGGGTGAGGGGACCGCGGAAGCGCAGCGACGGGGCGGCCCCGACCGACCCCGAGGAGCGGCGGACGTCGACGCCGGTGGTCCCCGCGGCGAGGAGGTCGTGGATCCGGTCCGCTCCGGCGAGGTCCACGGGGGCGTCGGCGTCCACGAGCGAGACGGCGTGGCCCACCTCGAGAAGGGGCGCGGGTCCGGCGGGTCCCGGAACGGAGGCCGAGTCGCGCTCGACCGTGTCGGCCGGTGCGGAGGCGGACTCCTGCGCGCCGAGCGGGGCCGCGGCGACGAGGGCCGTCGTGCCGGCCGCGGCCGCGGCGATCACCGCCGCCCGGGCGGCGGCAT
>CAZEUW010000089.1:0-9409 GCA_964515425.1 uncultured Gemmatimonadota bacterium
GACCGAGCCGCCCCGGCAGCACCGGCCGGGCGCCGCTGCGGTTCGCCTTCGTGGATTCGTGGCTGACGGACCGCGCCCGCGGCACCGGCACCGCCGTGGGCGTCGCCGGGCTGGCGGACGCGCTGCGCGAGGCCGGACACACGGTGACGCGGGTGCGGCCGCCGGAGACCACCGGTAGCCTTCCCCGTCGGATCCTGTTCAACCTCCGCCTTCCGTTCGACTTCGACCCCGGGTCGGTCGACGCCGTCGTGACGTTCGACCTGGACGGCTGCTTCCTCCCCACGGGCCCGCTCCCCCGCGTCGCGTGCCTGAAGGGCATCGCCGCCGACGAGCTCCGATTCGAGCGGGGCGCCGCCCGCCTGGAGCTCGGGATGACGGCGCGTCTCGAGCGCCGGGCCGTCCGTCGGGCCGACCGCGTCCTGGTCACGAGCGAGTACTGCCGCGACGTGGCGCGGCGCGCTTACGGCGTGCCGCGCGAGCGGATCGCCGTGGTGCCGGAGGGGATCGACGCCGCGGCGTGGCGCCCCGTCTCCGGGCCGCGTGGGGGCGACCGACGGACCGTCCTGAGCGTCGCCCGCCAGTATCCCCGGAAGAACACGGAGACCCTCCTGCGGGCCCTGGCGCGGGTCCGTCGGCGCGTCCCGGCGGTGGAGGCCCGCGTGGTCGGAGGTGGTCCGCGGCTCCCGGCGCTCCGGGAGCTGGCGCGATCGCTCGGTCTCGACGAGGTCGTCACCTTTCTCGGCGAGCTCGAGGACCCCGCCGACGTGCGGGCCGAGTACGGGGCGGCCGACCTCTTCTGCCTCCCCAGCCGGCAGGAGGGCTTCGGGATCGTCTTCCTCGAGGCGATGGCGTCCGGTCTCCCCGTGGTCGCGGGCGACGCCGCCGCCGTGCCCGAGGTCGTGCCCGACGGCGAAGCCGGCCTCCTCGTGCCCCCGGAGGACGAGGGGGCGGTCGCGGACGCCCTGGTCCGCCTGCTCGAAGACCCCGAGCTGCGCGAGACGATGGGCGCGAGGGGCCGTGAGCGCGCGGGCGAGTTCGCCTGGGACCGCGTCGCCGAGCGGTTCGTCGCCGCCGTGGAAGGGGCGTAGAGCCTTGTTCCGGGCCGGCGCCGGGCCGACCTTCAGGGCGCGTCGCCCGCCACCTCAGAGGGACGGGACACCGCGATGACAGTCGACCAGGAACGCCAGGACAGTGGCGAGCTCCGCCGCTTCACGCAGCACGTCCTCCGCGACGTGCGCGCGATGGAGCGCCTCCTCGAGGACGATCTCTTCGAGACGGGGGAACGGCGGATCGGCGCCGAGCAGGAGTTCTTCCTCGTCGACCGTTCGTGGCGGCCCGCCCCGGTCAACACCGAGATCCTCGACCGGGTCGACGACGAGCGGGTCGTCCCGGAGCTCGGGCGCTACAACATGGAGCTGAACGCGGACCCGGTCGCCTGGGGAGGCGACTGCCTGAGCCGGCTGCACGGCCAGATCCGGTCGCTGCTCGAGCGCGTCCACGACCTCGCCCGCGATTGCGGCGCCGAAGTCCTGCTGACCGGGATCCTGCCGACCATCCGCAAGTCGGACCTCAAGCTCGAGAACATGACCCCCAAGGACCGATACCGGGTGCTGAACGAAGCCCTCACCCGGCTGCGGGGAGGGGAGTTCGAGTTCTATCTGCGGGGAGCCGACGAGATGCGCCTCCGGCACGACTCGATGATGGTCGAGTCGGCCAATACCAGCTTCCAGGTCCACTTCCAGGTGGATCCGGAGGAGTTCGCCCCTCTGTACAACGTGGCCCAGCTCGTCACCGCCCCGGTGCTCGCGGTCGGCGTCAACTCGCCGCTGCTCTTCGGTAAGCGGCTGTGGCACGAGACGCGGATCGCCCTCTTCCAGCTCTCGGTCGACACCCGCTCGGGCATGCCCGACCTCCGGGAGCAGCTCCCGCGGGTGACCTTCGGCAACCGGTGGGTGGACGAGTCGATCCTCGAGATCTACCGGGAGGACGTGGCGCGCTTCCGGCCGCTCTTCCTCGAGGACATCGACGAGGATCCCTTCGAGGCCATCGAGGCGGGCAGGGCGCCCGCGCTGCGGGCCCTGCAGCTCCACAACAGCACCGTGTACCGCTGGAACCGGCCCTGCTACGGCCTGACGTCACCGGAGAAGCCGCACCTCAGGATCGAGAACCGCGTGCTCCCGTCCGGTCCGAGTCTGACGGACGAGATCGCCAACGCCGCCTTCTGGCTCGGCGTCCTGAACGGCGTCGCCTCGGAGCACGGAGACGTGCGGGAGCTCATCGACTTCGACGACGCCCGGGCCAACTTCCAGGCGGCGGCCCGCCTCGGGATGGGCGCGCAGCTCACGTGGCTCGACGGCGAGGCCTGGGCGGTCGACGAGCTCGTCAGCGAGCGGCTCCTGCCCCTCGCGCGCGAGGGCCTGCGCGATGGCGACATCGACCGCGACGACATCGACCGGTACCTGGGCGTGATCGAGGGCCGCTGCGAGACGGGCCAGACCGGCTCCGTCTGGATCCTCAAGTCGCTGCAGGAGATGCGCGACGAGGGAGCGTTCGAGGAGCGCCTCCGGGCGATCACCGGCGCCACCGCCGACCGGCAACAGAGCGACCGGGCCGTGCACGAATGGGAGCTGGCGGAGCTCGAGGAGGGCGGCGGATGGGAGCCCAGCTATCTCCACCTCGAGGGCTTCATGACCACCGACCTGCACACGGTGAACCAGGACGACGCCGTGGAGCTCGTGGCCAACCTCATGGCCTGGCACCGCATCCGCTACGTACCGGTCGAGGACGACCAGCACCGGCTGGTGGGCCTCGTCTCCGATCGGTCCCTGCTCCGCTTCTTCACGCAGGACGAGGAGGCGACGGGGGAGCCGACCCCGGTGCGGGAGATCATGAAGAAGGACATCGTGACCGCGTCGCCGGACATGTCGACGCTCGAGGCCATCGAGCTCATGCGCGACCGGTCGGTGGCCTGTCTCCCCGTCGTCCAGGGCGACCACCTGGTCGGGATCGTGACCGAGCACAACTTCCTCGAGATCGCCGGGCAGCTCCTGGAGGGGCAGCTCAGGGACTCCGGCGACGACTGATGCCGGAGGCGGCTCCCTCCTCCGAGCCCGGTCCCCGGCCGGCCGCCTCCGGTCGACTGCTCGGCCGCCACCGCGGCGCCGGCGACGGACCCCTGCTCGTCTGCCTCGGCGGCGTGCACGGCAACGAGCCGGCGGGCGTGGACGCGCTCCGCCGGGTGTTGGCCCGTCTCGGCGACCGGCGCCCCGACCTGCGGGGCGAGATCGTCGCCCTGTTGGGAAACCGGCGGGCGCTCGCGCACGGCCGCCGGTATCTGGACGAGGATCTCAACCGGATCTGGACGCTGGAGCGGATCGAGGCGCTGCGCGTGGCGCGCCCCGCTGACAGCGGGTCCGGCCCGTCGAGCGCCGAGTCGGCCGAGATGACGGGGCTCCTCAACGCGCTGCGCGAGATCCTGCCGTCCGACGGCGAGCGGGCGGTGTACTGCCTCGACCTGCATACGACGTCCTCGGACAGCGTCCCCTTCCTCACCTTCAGCGACTCGCTCCGCAACCGGGCCTTCGCGCGCCACTTCCCGGTCCCCCTCGTGCTGGGCCTGGAGGAGGAGCTGGAGGGGACCTTTCTGGACTACGTCGACCACCTCGGACACGTGGCGCTCGGGGTGGAGGGCGGCTCCCACGGGGACCCCGCCTCCGTGGACCACCTGGAGCGAGCCGTGTGGCTCGCTCTCGTGAGCCTGGAGATGATCGATCTCGAGGCCGTGCCCGAGCCCGACGCCCTGCGTGAGAGCCTCCAGCGGGCGACCGGCGACGTGCCCTCCCTCTTCGAGCTGCGCTACCGCCACGCCCTGCGCGAGGAGGACGGCTTCCGGATGGAGCCCGGCTACCGGAACTTCCAGCAGGTCGAGGCCGGCGAAGTGGTGGCCCGCGATCGGCGGGGGCCGGTGACGGTCCCCGAGTCCGGACGCATCTTCCTGCCGCTCTACCAGGAGAAGGGCGAGGAGGGATACTTCATCGTGCGGCGGGTGGCTCGGTTCTGGCTCCGGATCTCGGCCGTCCTGCGCCGGCTGGGCGCGGACAGGCTGGCGCCGTTGATGCCGGGGGTGGATCCGCATCCCGAGCGCGAGGACACGCTCGTCGTCCAACCGTGGGCGGCCCGACATCTGACCTTGAAGCTCTTCCACCTGCTCGGCTACCGCCGCGAGCGTCCCGAGGGAGGCCGGCTCGTGCTCACGCGACGCAAGGAGGTCGCCGAGGGTCCTCCGCCTCCGGAGATCGCGTAGGCGCCGCCCTCAGAACCCCCGCAGCCGGGTCGCCTCCATCACCCGCTCGGCGGCGATCCGGTAGGCAGCCAGCCGATAGGAGACACCCTCCTCGCGGGCGGTGTCGCGGACCTGCTCCCACGCCCTCCGGAGGAAGCTCTCGAGCTCCTCGTTGACGCGCTCCTCGGCCCACCGGTAGCGCTCGCGATTCTGGACCCACTCCAGGTAGGAGACCGTGACGCCTCCAGCGTTGGCCAGGATGTCCGGGACGACGGGGATGCCGCGCTCGTCCAGCGTGGCCGCCGCCTCGCAGTCGGTGGGGAGGTTCGCCGCCTCGACCACGAGTCCCGCCGCCACGTCGTCGGCGTTGCCGGCGTGCAGGACGCCCTCGATGGCGGCCGGGACGAGCACGTCGACGTCGAGCGTCAGCAGCTGCGCGTTGGTGATGGGCTCGCCCTCGACGTCGAGCTCCTGCAGGGACACGTAGCCGCCCCGGTTCTCCTCCTCCTGCCGCTTTCGCTCGAGGAGCGCCGGCACGTCGAGGCCCGTCTCCCGGTGCACCGCGCCGCGGGCGTCGCTCACCGCCACGACCGCGGCTCCCCGCTCGGCCAGGAAGCGGGCGGCGTGGCTGCCGACGTTGCCGAACCCCTGGATCGCGACCGTCGCCCCGTCGAGGTCGACGTCGTGCGCCTCGCAGGCCCAGGCGGTCAGCATGGCGACCCCGCGCCCGGTCGCCTCCACCCGGCCGGGCGAGCCGGCGAGCTGGATCGGCTTCCCGGTGACGACGCCGGGCTCGTATCCGTTCGACTTGGAGTACTGGTCCAGAATCCAGGCCATCTCGCGCGGCCCGGTGCCCACGTCGGGCGCGGGTATGTCGCGGTTGGGGCCGAGCACGATCTCCATCTTGTCGGTGAACCGCTTGGTGAGGACCTCGAGCTCCTGACGGGACAGCTCGTGGCTGTCGCAGTCGATCCCGCCCTTGGCGCCGCCGAAGGGGATGTCCACGACGGCCGTCTTCCACGTCATCACGGAGGCCAGCCCCCGGAAGTGCTCGACGTCCACGTCAGGGTGGAACCTGAGTCCGCCTTTGAAGGGTCCCCGGGAGTTGTCGTGCTGCACGCGGAAGCCGGAGAAGACCGCCAGCTCCCCGTCGTCCCGTCGGATGGGGAGCTCGACCTTGATCTCCCGGTGGGCGCCCTTCAGGAGCGTCCGCTGCTCGGGGCTGGCGCCCAGGCCGCGGAGGGCCTGGTCCAGGAACGCCTGCGAGCACTCCAGGGGGCCGTGTCGGTCCTCGCTCATGCGTCTCCTCCGTCGAGGCTCGCTCGGGGTCTCGGTCGGCCCCATCCGGACGCAAGCGCCACGCCCAGCGCGCCCAGCGCGGCCGCCCAGCCGACGACGTCCCCCGACCGCGTGTAGAGGGTGGTCTCGGCGGTCGTGAGCACCGGGCCGGCGAAGGCCGCCGGCTCGAAGAGCGCGGTCCGTCCCTCTACGCGTCCGAGGGGATCGACCGTCATCGAGAGCCCGGTGTTGGCCGAGCGGACGACGCCCACGCGGTTCTCCACCGCCCGCATGACCAGGTGGGCCGGGTGCTGCCAGAGCGCGCTGGTCCGGCTCGCCGCCGGATCGCCCCGTCCGAACCACGCGTCGTTGGTGACGTTCACCAGGAAGTCGGCGCCCTGCCGGCGATACACCCGGGCCAGGTCGGTGAAGATGGACTCCCAGCACACGAGCACGCCGAAGCGGGCGTCGCCCGCGGGCAGCAGATCGGGCGCCGGGCCGGGCGCGTAGCCGGTCCCGCGGACCCCCGGAAAACCGACGGACGGTCCCCGGCCGGGCGACGGCCCCGCCCACGGGACCCGCTCGATCATCGGGACCAGCCGGCGCTTGTGGTAGCTCCCCAGACGCCGTCCCGCGGCGTCCCGCAGGAAGACCGAGTTCCGGTGCCGCGGGTCCTCCGACGACGCCGCCGGCCCGACGGCGCCGTAGAGGACCGGAGCCCCGGCCGCCTCCGCGAGCTCCGAGACGAACGCCTTCAGGACGGGTCGGCCCTCCTGCCCGCCGCCCGGCGACGCGTCGACGGCGACCGGAAAGGCGGTCTCGGGCAGCGCCACGAGGTCCAGCCCCCCGACGCCGGCCAGCTCTCCGCGCACGAGCCGCCGGACCCTGGCCACCGTGGTGTCGACGGCGGGCTCCCCGCGCAGCTTGAGCTCCATCGGGACGTCGGGCTGCACGATCCCGACGCGGGCGGCCGGACGCGTCTCCAGGGCGTGCCACCGCCAGGCCGAGTAGCCGATCGGGACGGCCGTGGCGAGCGCGAGGCCCGCCAGGGCCGCCGACGCGCCACCCGCGCGGAGCTGCGACCCGTACGGCGGGAGGAACCGCTCCGCCGACGCCGGCCGCCACCGCAGCAGCGCCTCCGCGAGCAGACCCTGGCAGAGCGCCAGCCAGAAGGTCAGCCCCCGGCTCCCGACCAGGTCCGCGGCGCCGACCAGGAAGGGATAGCCGGTGAGGCTGTCCCCCAGCCCCAGCCAGGGGAAGGAGAGCGGCCCGAGGTGGGCACGGAGCCACTCCATGGCCGTCCAGAACAGCGGCAGCGCCGCCCAGATCGGGAGGCCGAGGCCGCGGATCGAGCGGTGGACCCCGAGCGTGGCCGCGGCCACCAGCGCGGCGCCGAGCGTGACCGGCACCAGGAAGGCGAGCGGCGCCAGCGGCGTGTACGGCAGCAGCGCCGTCCCCAGCCAGTAGAGCAGCAGGCTCTGGGCGATCAGCCCCATCAGGAAGCCGCCCCGCAGCGCCGCCGACCGCCCCTCCTCGCCGGAGGGAAGACGCGCAACCCAGACGGCGTAGGGCACCAGGGCCGTGAAGGAGGGGAAGAGCAGGTGGAAGGGCGGGAAGGCGAGCCCGAGGAGGAGGGCGCTCGCCAGCAGGGGCGCTGCGTGCTCGGGAGGACGCAGCGCCCGGGGAAGGCTCACACGTCGACCTCTCTCCCCGTCTCGGCCGATCGATAGCAGGCCTCGATCGTCCGCATGAGCGCCACCTGCTCCCGCTCGGGCTCGACCTCGCGCTCGCCACGGACCCGACGGAGGAAGTAGGCCCACTCCTGACGGTAGGCGGCCGTGTACGGCCCGCCCTTCCCCGTGTCCGAGGGGGGCGTCACGTCGGTGAGGCCCGTCTCGAGCTCCTTGAGGACGCGGAAGGGCGTCGTGCCCGCCGAGCCCCGGGTGCCGAACACGTAGATCCCGTGCCGGTCGCGCTTCTCCATCAGCTCCCAGGTGACCTCGACGCTCACGGTGGTCCCGCCCTCGAGGCTCAGCAGGGCGGTGGCCGAGTCCTCCACCTTGCGCCGCCGGTGGAAGCGGGCGCTCACCCGCTCGACCTCGGGATAGCCGAGCAGCCACAGTGCCACGTCGACGGCCTGGACGCCCAGGTCCATCATCACGCCGCCCCCGGCGCGGTCCGGCTCGATCCGCCAGCCCTTCCGCGGCCGGCGATGCCGCTGATTGAGCCAGGACGAGCGGACGAAGAAGATCTCCCCCAGCTCGCCGCTGTGGACGAACTTGCGGATGGCACGGATGTCGTAGCGGAAGCGCTGGTTCAGCGCCACCATGAGCTGGAGCCCCGCCTGCTCGGCCACGTCGAGCATCCGCCCGGCGGCTTCGCTCGACACCGAGAGCGGCCGTTCGCACAGGACGTGGAGCCCCTGCTCCAGACAGGCCACCGCCACCTCCTCGTGCGTGTCGTTGGGGGTGCACACCACGACGGCGTCGAGCCCCGGCACGCCCTCGAGCTCGGCGACGTCGGAGAGGATGTCGGGCACCGAGAAGCGCTCCCCGATGGTCCGCGCCTTGTCCGCGTCGGGATCGACCAGGGCCGCCACCTCCAGTTCCGGCAGCCGCTTCAGGATGGGCAGGTGCACGACCTGCGCGGCCCCACCGGCGCCGACGACCGCCACCCTCACGTCTCTGGGCATCGCTCTCCTCCCTTCAGTACGCCTTCCGGAGCTCCGTGCCGGGATAGTAGTGGGCGAGGATCTCCCGGTACGAACGGCCGGCCCGGGCCCGTCCGATCGCCCCCCACTGGCACATCCCGATCCCGTGGCCCCAGCCGCGACCGGCCAGCCGGAGACCCTCCGCCTCCGGGGGGGAGGCGAGCACGCGGAACCGGGTCGAGCCGAGCACGCGGCCGTCGGGCGTGCGGAGGAAGAACCGGATGTCGTTCTTCCGCAGCGTCCACCGGCCGCCCTCCGTGCGGACCTCGAGACCGGTGACGCGGCCGTGCGCCGTCCTCTCCGTGACGCGGACGCCCGTCACCGGTCCGGGCGGCGCGCCGATCCCGTAGTGGCGCTCCACGCCCGCGGCCACGGCCGCCTCCAGCTCGCCGGCCGTCCAGCCGACCTCCCACGCGTAGCGCGGGGAGATGTCGCAGTAGTCGCCGCCGCCGGGCCGCCGGTCCGACACGCGCCGGAGGTAAGGGGCGTCGTCGAGCTCCCAGACGTCGGAGACCCTGGCCGTGTGTCCGCCGCCGGTGCTGTGGTAATAGGCCCTCGCGGGGGCGCCGCGCCAGACCAGCACCTCGCCCGACGTGGCGGCGACCGCCCGATCGACCAGGGGGCGCTCCGCGTCCCGACCGCCGTAGACCTGGTCCTCGACGCTCCCGAAGACGTCGAAGCCGAGCGAGTCGCGACGGCCGAGGTGCCGCACGGCGTAGGTGCGGGCGGCGACGGCCTGCGCCTTGACGGCCTCCGCCTCAGACGGCTCGCGCGGTCCGATCTCCAGGGGCACGACGCCGAGGAGGTACTCCTCGAGCGGGAGCTGGTTGACCGCGACGAGCCCGTGGCCCTCGACCCGATAGAGGTCGATCGCTCCGCGGTACCGCCGGCCGTTCAGCCGCAACACGTTCTCGTCCTCCTCGGGCTCGAGGCGGAGCAGGCGACGGGCGGGCGCGTCCGGTCCGTCCGACCCGAGGACGACGCCCCCGTCCCCCGGCCGCACCACGGCCGTCCGCCCCGGTGCGAGCCGATCCGGCGCGCCGCCCGAGACCGGGTCCACCAGCCGAAGCCCGGACGCCGACCCGATCGTGACCGAGTCCACCCCGACCGCCACCCCCACCCGGACGAAGGGCTCCCGC
>CAZEUW010000090.1:0-9386 GCA_964515425.1 uncultured Gemmatimonadota bacterium
AACCTGTTCGGCACCCCGATCATCAACCAGCCGCAGGTCGCGATCCTGGGGACGGGGGTCATCGAGAAGCGGCCCGTCGTCGTCGAGGACGACACGGGGGCGGACACGATCGCCATCCACCACATGTCCTACTTCGGGCTGAGCTACGACCACCGCGTCGTCGACGGCGCGATGGCGGCCTTCTTCCTCAACAAGGTGCAGGACGTCATCGAGAACTTCCCCGAGGAGGTCGTCTAGCCGGATGGACGACCGCAACGCGGGCGCCCTGAGGATCTGGGCGCCCACGGCCGACGCGCTGGCCCGGGGCGAGCAGCTGTTCGAGCTCCTCGCCGACGGCCCCCGCGAGGTGGCGGGCCTGCCCCACTCCGAATTCTGGATCCTCCCCTCCTGGGAGGGCCAGGACGAACTCGACCTGACCGAGCCCTACCGGGACCGTCTCCGCGCCATGGAGGACCTGCGGCACGACGACGGGCGGGTGCGGCTCGAGTACTACGCTTCGGCCGAGTACGCCGAGCGGCTCGCGAGCCCCGAGGCGCTCCGTCCCGTGGACGGCGACCACACGCTGACCTTCTCGGCGGTCCGCAGGATGTTCGACCGCTCGGAGAGCGTGACGCTGCTGGTGCTCCGGGTGCGCGAGCGCCGGGAGGCGGCCGTGGTGAGCCGGGAGGGGATCCGGACCGGCCCCACCGACTGGTCGACGCTGCCCGAGGCGGTCCCCCTCGGTGCGCAGACGCCGGTGCTCGACGACGACGCGTTCCTGGCCGGCAAGGCCCGGCTGCTTCAGCGGACCGGGACCATGCGGGCCGTCTGAGCGCCACCTCACCGCCCACGACCGCAGACACGCTCCGCTCCGCCCCGCCCGTGCCCGAGCTCCGGCCCTTCCGCGCGACCCTGTTCACCGAGCGTGCCGGCGATCCCGCCGATCTCCTGGCGCCTCCCTACGACGTCGTCTCCGCCGAGGAGGCGGCCGAGCTCCGATCGCGCAGCCCCTACAACGCGGTGCGTCTCGTGCTCCCGACGGGCGGGGGCGAGGACGGCGACCCGTATCGACGCGCCGCGGGACGCCTGGGCGCCTGGCTCAGCGAGGGCGTGCTCCGCCGCGACGGGGAGGAGGCGGTGTGGCTGTACGGGCAGGGCTTCCGGCACGAGGGGCGGTCCTTCACCCGCTTCGGCGTCCTGGCGGCGCTCCGGCTCCACGATTACTCGGAGGGCGAGGTCCTCCCGCACGAGGAGACCCACCGGGGCCCGAAGGAGGACCGCCTCGCCCTCACCCGGGCGTGCCGTGCCCAGCTCTCACCCGTCTTCCTCGTCGCCCCGGACCGGGCGGGCCGGCTGGGCGAGTTGGAAGATCGCGCCCGTCGCGGCGAGCCCGCCCTCGACGCGACCACCCCGGACGGCGTGCGCCACCGGCTGTGGCGCCTCGCGCCCGGCTCGCTTGTCGGGGAGCTGCTGGCGGCGGCCGGCGAGGATCCGCTCCTCGTCGCCGACGGCCATCACCGGTACGAGACGGCCCTGGCCTACGCGCGCGATCGGCCGGACGAGGCGCCCGCGGGCTGGACCCTGGCCTGCGTCGTCGGCGCGCGCGATCCCGGGCTCCTGTGTCTGCCGACCCACCGGGCGCTGGGGAGTCCGCCTGACGGCACGGCCGGGGAGCAGCCCTGGCGCCGCTTCCTCTCGGAGGGCTTCGAGCTCGAGGGGGGGATCCCCGCCGACCCCGAGGGGGCCGCGAGGGCCGTGCGGGCCTCGACGGACACCATCGCCTGCCTCCCCGGCGGAGCCGAGGCGCCGGCTGCGCTCCGGCCGACGGGGCCGGCGGGCGGGGCGGAGCGGATCCCCACCGTCGCCTTCGACCGCGGCGTGCTCCGGCGGGGCTGGGGCGTGGGGCCGGACCGGGCCGTGGAGCGGGGGCTCCTCTCCTACCATCGCGATCCGGCGGAGGCCGTACGCCGCGCGGGGGAGGGGGGCGCGGCCTTCCTGCTGCCGCCGCTCCCGGTCGAGGTCACCTGGGAGCTGGCCCGGGCGGGCGTCCGTCTCCCGCCGAAGTCGACTTACTTCTGGCCCAAGCTGCCCTCGGGGCTGCTCTTCCGCTCGCTCGAGACGTAGTCGTCCAGGTCCAGGATCGCGAGGCCCGCGACCCGCCGCAGGCCCGAGGCCTGGGTCAGGTAGACGTCGGCGTCGGCGGCCAGCGCCGTGGCCAGGTGCAGGGCCCGCTCGCTCCGGCCGCCGAGCCGCGCCCTGACCTCGGCCGCCTGCCGGGCGATCGCGGCGTCGACCGGCACGACGTCGAGCCCACGGAAGGCGGTCAGGTCGTCCCCCGCCCGCTCGGCGACCTCGTCCCGTCCCCGGCGGTAGGGCTCGACGAGCACCTGGTACAGGGAGATCGCCGAGGTCTGCCCCGCGACGTCGCCGCCGCGCAGCCCCTCGAACAGCAGGCGGGTCAGGTCGGGATAGGGCGGGCGAGCGAGGAGGTGGAGCGCCAGGACCCGGGCGTCGACGTGGACGAGACGGGCGCCCTCCAGCCGCTCCCGGAAGCGGGCCCGGCGGCTCAAGCGCCCAGCTCCTCCCAGAGCGGGATCGGCCCGTCCTCGCCCTCCAGCAGCCCCTCGAGCCGGCCCGCCAGGTCCCGGGGCTCCCGCTCCAACCGTATCGTACCCTCCCGCACCGTCACCTGCAGGCGATCGCCGGAGCGCAGACCCAGCGCCTCCCGCGCCTCCTTGGGGACGACGATCTGGTTCTTGCTCGACATCTTGACCGAGACGGCCACGGCGACCTCCGGCGGCGCGGGGCGAGCCACTAAGCGATCACGTAAAACGTAGGGTGGGCACGGACGCTTTACAACCCGTAAAGCGGTTGCGCGTCGGGGGCTCTAGTAGAGGACGTAGGTGATGAAGCCGCCGTAGCAGAGAAGCAGGAACAGGCCCTCCCAACGGTTGACCCGCATGCCGGTGTAGGCGAAGGGCACGAGCGCGATGCAGAAGAGCAGGGCCGGCACGACCTGCTCGATCATCTGCATCGGCTGCATCTGGAGCGGCCGCAGGAGGGCGGCCGATCCGAGGACCAGCCCCAGGTTGAAGACGTTGGAGCCGATGACGTTGCCGATCGCCATGTCGCCCAGCCCGCGGATCGCCGCGGCCGCCGTCGAGGCCAGCTCCGGGAGCGACGTGCCGACCGCGACCATGGTGGCGCCGATCACCGCCTCGGGGATCCCATACACGCGGGCCAGGTCGGTCGCGCCCTCGACCACCAGGTGGGCGCCGATCACCAGGGCGAGCAGGCCCAGGACGGTGACGGCCGCCTTTCCGACGAGGCCGTCGCCGGGCGTCCCGTCGCCCTCTCCGGCCTCGTCCACGGCCAGGCCCGCCGGCTCGCCTTCCGCCGCCCAGCGGAACAGGAACCACAGGTAGACGACGAAGCCGCTGAGCAGGGCGAGCCCGTCCAGCCGGCCGAGCGCGTCGTTCCAGGAGAGCACCATCACGGTCGTCAGGACCAGGATCAGCAGCGGGCTCTCCCGCACCAGGACCCGCCGATGGACCGAGATGGGCCGGATCAGGGCCCCGACCCCGACGATCAGGCCGACGTTCGCCACGGTCGAGCCCATCACGTTCCCCACGGCGAGGCCGGGCTGGTCCCGGATCGCCGCCGCGCCGGAGACCACCAGCTCCGGCGCCGACGTCCCGAAGGCGACCACCGTGAGGCCGATCACCAGCTCGGGGATGCCGAGATGCTCGGCGAAGCTGGATCCACCGCGCACGACCCAATCGGCTCCCACGATCACGGCCACCAGCCCGCCGCCGAAGGCGAGATAGTCGACGAGGAGGGGAGACATCCTCAGCGCCGCATCAGACGCGGATCGGGGGCGTGGTCCCGGGGTCGATCGGCCGATGTGGAAAACTCACCGCTTCCGCCCTCCGGCGCCGGCCCCGGCTGTGGAAGCCTGTGGAGAACCCGATCCGCCCGAGGAGCCGGCGCGGCCCATCTCGAGCCGGCCGTCGACCTGTCCGCCCTCCTCGAGCTTGACCCTGCGGCTGCGGATGTCGCCCTCGATCCTGCAGGTCGACTGCAGCTCCACCCGGCTCTCGGCCGCGATGCTCCCCTGGACGGTGCCGGCCACGACCGCGTCCTGGGTCCGGATGTCGCCCGCCACGATGCCGCCCTCGCCGACCACGACCGCCTTCGCGGCCTCGATCGTCCCTTCCACCCGGCCCTCGACCCTGAGGGTGCCGTCGGTCACGCAGTCCCCGGTGACCTTCATCCCCGAACCCACGACCGACACCACCTCGGAGACGTCACGGGTCCGTTCGTTGCCGTCGCTCGTCATCGATCCTCCCTCCATGGCTCTCGATCTGCGAGGTCGCGGCCGATCCCCCGGCCCGCCTCGATCGCGTTGTCGAGCACGGGGAGCGGATCCACCGGGCTCCCCTCGCGCCTGATGCCGAAATGCAGGTGGGGCGCGGTCGAGCGCCCCGTGCTCCCGCTGAGCGCGATCACCTCGTCGCGCTCCACGCTGTCCCCCCGCTCCACGAAGAGCCAGCTCGCATGTCCGTACAGGCTCGTCGTGGAAGGGTCGTGCCGCACGCGAACGTACAGCCCGTACACCGAATCGCGTCCCGCCGCCTCGACCACCCCCGCCCGGGCCGCCCTCACGTAGGAGCCGGTGGGGACGGCGATGTCCACCCCCGGATGCCCCCTCGGCCCGGGTGCCCCGAACGACCGGGTGACGAAACCCTCACGCGCCAGGGGCCAGCTCCACCGTTGCGCGCCGCCCTCCCCCGCGGCCGAGCCGCCCGGCAGCACGACGCGGGGCGGCTCGGGCAGCCCCACGTCGTGCTCCGAGGGGGCGAGCTCGCCCGTCAGCAGCCGCCGCAGCCGGGCGTAGCGCGCCTCGACGCTGTCCAGCCTCGCCCCCAGCTCGAGCATCCGGGCCCGCTCGGCCCGGAGGCGCTCCACGGTCGCCCTCAGCTCCCTGTTCCGCACCTGCGACCGCTGGGACTGCCACCAGGCGCCGGCCGCCGCCCCGAGGGCGAGCAGCAGCAGCACCGCCGCCGAGACGAGCACGCTCGCGGTCCTCGATCGGAGGCGCCAGGCCCGCTCGCCCACGTGTCACCCGGACGTCAATCGAACAGCTCGTCGGCTTCCTCGCCGGCGAGGAGCCCGCACAGGCGGGCGAACTCCTCGCTGTCGTGGAAGGCGACCCCGATCTCGCCCCGCTCGGCGCCCCGGAGCCGCACGCTGACGCTCGTCCCGAGCGCACGCTCCAGGACCTGCTCGGCCCGCCGGGCCACCGGGTCGCGATCCGGCTCCTCCGACCCGGCCTCCTCCGAACCCTCCGCCTCCCCGTCCTCCTCGCGGGCCTGTCGGACCCTCCGCTCGGTCTCCCGGACCGAGAGGCCCTTCGCGGCCACGAGCTTCGCGAGCTCGAGCCGGGCCCCGGGATCCTCGAGCCCCAGCAGCGCCCGGGCGTGGCCCGCGGAGATCTCCCCGCGCTCAAGGAGCACGTGTATGTCATCCCCTAACTGCAACAACCGCAACAAGTTAGCGACTGTCGACCGGTCCTTGCCGACCCGCTCCCCGACCTGCTGCTGCGTGAGGCCGAAGCCCTCCATCAGCCGCTCGTAGCCCCGCGCCTCCTCCAGGGCCGAGAGGTTCTCGCGCTGGAGGTTCTCCACCAGCGCCAGGACCAGCATCTGGTCGTCCTCGAGCTCGCGGACGACGGCGGGCGCCCGGTCCCATCCGAGCTCCCTGAGCGCTCGCCACCGCCGCTCCCCGGCCACCAGCTCCCAGCCGTCCCCGGAGGGACGCACCACGAGCGGCTGGAGGAGCCCGTTCTCGCGGATGGACTCCGCGAGCTCGGTGAGCTCCTCCGTGGCCACCTCGGTCCTCGGCTGGAACGGGTTGGGGCGGATCTCGTCGACGGCGATCGTGTGGTCGCCGCCCTCCCGCTCCACCTCCTCCTCGAGGTATTCGCCGAGCAGGGCCCCGAGCCCCTTCCCGAGTCGCGTCTCCTGGTTCGCCACCGTCCGGAGTCCTTTCGTCAGCTCGCTTTCCGTTTCTCCTCGTCCCGCCGGATGATCTCCCGGGCCAGGCTGAGGTACCCGCGGGCGCCCGTCGAGAGGACGTCGTAGAGCGCGATCGGCTTGCCGAAGCTGGGAGCCTCGGCCAGCCGGATGTTGCGGGGGATCACCGTGTCGAAGACGCGGGAGCCGAAGTACTCCCGGGCCTCCTCGGCCACCTGCTTCGAGAGGTTGAGCCTGGAGTCGAACATCGTGAGCAGTACACCCTCTATCTCCAACTCTTTATTGATGTTACGCTGTACCAAGCGCACGGTGTTGAGCAGCTGGCTCAGCCCCTCGAGCGCGTAGAACTCGCACTGGATCGGGATGAGGACCGAGTCCGCGGCCGCCAGCGTGTTCAGGGTGAGGATGCCCAGCGAGGGAGGGGCGTCCACCAGCACGTACTCGTACTCGTCCCGGATCGGCTCGAGAGCGCGCCGCAGGACCCGCTGCCGGTCGTTGCGGTCGATCAGCTCCACTTCGGCTCCGGCCAGGTCGCGGCTCGCGGGCACGACGTCCAGGAAGGGGAAGTGGACCTCCTCGCGCCGCGCCTCCCCGATCGGCACCCCGTCCACGATGCAGTCGTATATCGAGGCCTCGCCCACGTCCTTGCGGATCCCGAACCCGCTGGTGGCGTTGCCCTGAGGGTCGCAATCGATGACCAGGGTCTTCTTCTCGGCCACGGCGAGCGAGCCGCCGAGGTTGATGGCGGTCGTCGTCTTGCCGACGCCGCCCTTCTGGTTGGCGATGGAGATGACTCGTCCCATGAGAGGTCGCGCCCGGGGTCAGCGAGGGTCGGCCGAAGCGGCGTGCGGCCCGAATATACCGGTCGAGACGGGACGGGCCAACCGTCCGCTCGGAGCTGCCGACCGCGTGGCTGGAGGCCCGTCCGGACCGCGCGGCCGACCCGTCACCTGGCCCGCCGCCCCGTTTCACGGGAAACATTACCGTGAAACAACCCCGTCCTGAAGCCATCCTGAGCCATGTCGGCCCCGACGCCCCTGTTTCGGAGAGGCATGTACGCACCCCCGTCCCTCCCCCCGGTCCCGCTCCCCCGACAGACGCGGCGGGAGCTCCGCCGCCCTTTCCCGGCCTTTCCTTCCCCGCCGACCCCTCCGTACCGTCCTCGCACTCCCTACGGTCCGCCCAGCCGCGATCTACGCCGGGCCGTCCCCATCCCCCCGGGTCGGCGGGGGAGCCCCGCGGCGTTCGGGCTCGGCTGGGGAGGCCGGGAGAGGTCCCGAGCGACCCTCCACGCGACGGGGCGAGCCCGTACGGGGTTCACCGAGCGATCCGCCCCCCGGTGCGTGCCGGTCGCGAGGCGGTCTCTCCCGGCCTCCCCCACCCCACTTGCGTCGCCACCCCACCCCCCCGACCTTAACGTTTCACGGGAAACGTTACGGTGAAACAACCAGGAGGAAACGGCACTTTCGGATGACCGACGACCCGACCGACGCTTCCGAGGCCGATCGTGACCTTCCGGAAGGCAGCCTCCGCGACCCCGAGCACAGCCGCGACTTCGAGCGCGGCTTCCTGGTCGGCGTCCTGATCGGCGAGGGGCACTTCGGCGGCGACGGGAGGCAGCCGCAGGTCACGCTGCGGATGCACACCGACCACGAGCGCCTCTTCCGCTGGATTCAGGAGGCCTTTCCGGGAGGCAAGCTGTACGGCCCCTACCATCACAGCGGGCGCAGCTACTTCCAGTGGATGGCGCGCGGCGCCTTCCTGCGCGAGGAGCTGGTGCCGCTCCTCGACCGCTGCCTCACTTCCGGCCTGGACGGAAAGCAGCACCGCCGCTACCGGGAGATGAAGGAGACCTACGACCTCTGAGGGCCCTCGTCGCCGTCGGGGTGCCGAACCGCTCGGGACCCGGCTTTCGCGGCGGAGGACGACCCGGCCGACGGCGCAGGAGAAGGCACGGCCCTTGCGCCACCTCCGGTGAGGACTTCGACGCGACAGAATGGGGCTCGACGCGCCCCGGCGACGCTCCTCCCGAGCGCCGCCTCCGCTCCCGAGCTGCCTCCGAGATGGCTGCCGAACGAGAGGATCGCCGAGGCTTCGAGGTGTTCGGTCGGGTCCAGGGGGTCGGTTTCCGCTGGTCCACGACGCAGCGTGCCCGCTCGCTCGACCTCCGGGGGACCGTGCGCAACCGCTCCGACGGCGCGGTCGAGGTGCACGCCACTGGCGAACCGGAGGACCTCGAGACCCTGAGGAGCTGGCTCCAGGACGGGCCGGCGGCGGCCGAAGTCGCGGAGGTCCGGGAGATTCCGGCGAAGGAGGAGCTGCCGTCGCGATTCCAGATCGTCCGCTGAGCGGAGGCCGGAGAGGCGCCGTCGCAGCGCCGCCGTACGCCGGGCCCGCCGACGAGTGGGGCGCGGCCCCGGCTACGTATAATTACGTATAAAGAGAGGACGTCCATTTCGATGATCGAGCTCCCCGACGTTGAGCGCATGATCGACGGCTTCGCCGGCTACACCACCGGCAAGACCATCTCCGAGGTGATCATCGACGATCAGGAGTCGGTGGACGTGGACCCGGATCGGGCCTCCGAGCATCTGGAGGACCACTCGATCGAGGCGGTCGAGCGCCAGGGCCGGTACATCGTCCTCCGCTTCAGCTCCGACTACAGCCTGGTCTTCCACATGGGGGACCAGGGCGAGATCTACCTGGAGTCCCAGACCGCTCCCCCGAGGGAGCACTCGAAGATCCGCCTCCAGTTCGCGGCGGGGCGCGAGCTCCGCTACTCCTCTGCGGGCAGCAAGGGCGAGGTCCACCTCGTCGAGGGCGACGACTTCACGGGGCTCGAGACCCTCGAGAACCTCGGCATCGACCCGCTGAGCGAAGACCTGACGCCCGACCGCTTCGTGGAGCTCGCGGAGGAGCACCCGCGGAGCTCCCTGAAGGGCATGCTGATGAACCAGGAGATCGTGGCGGGCATCGGGAACGAGTACGCGGACGAGATCTGCTTCCAGGCGGGCTATCTCCCGGACCAGCGGGTGGGGGAGATGACCGACCACCAGCTGCGGCGCGTGCACCGCTACCTGAAGCGAGTCCTCCGCCGCGCCACGCTGCACTGGGAGGCCGCCCACGCCGACCCCGGCTGGCTGATCAACCATCGCTCCGACGGCGATCCCTGTCCGCGCTGCGGCAACGACGTGCAGTCCATGACGCTCATCGGGCGCAAGACCTACGTCTGCCCGCGGTGCCAGCGGGCCGCCTGAGAGCCGGGCCCGCCGCCGCGGCGGCCCTGGCCGCCCTGGCCGTCCTCGCGACCGCGGGCTCGGCCGCGGCCGCGGCACAGCAGCCGGACCGCTTCCCCTTCGCGGCGCCGCTCGC
>CAZEUW010000091.1:0-6476 GCA_964515425.1 uncultured Gemmatimonadota bacterium
ACCGCTACACCTTCGGCCGCTTCGTGGTGGGCAGCAACAACCAGCTCGCCGCCGCGGCCTGCCAGCGGGTGGCGAACGCCCCCGCCCAGGCCTACAACCCGCTCTTCGTCTACGGCGACACCGGCCTCGGAAAGACGCACCTGATGCACGCCATCGGGCACTCGATCCTCGACGACGCCCCGCAGCGTCGGGTCGCCTACATCCCTTCCGAGCAGTTCACCAACGAAATGATCGCCGCCATCCAGAGCGGCCGGACCGCGCAGTTCCGGCAGCGCTACCGGAAGATCGACGTCCTCCTGGTCGACGACGTCCACTTCCTCGGCAACAAGGAGGGCACGCAGGAAGAGTTCTTCCACACCTTCAACAGCCTCTACGACGCGCAGCGCCAGATCGTCATCACCAGCGACCGCCCGCCCCAGGAGATCCCCGGACTCCAGGAGCGGCTCGTCTCACGCTTCGAGTGGGGGCTGGTCACCGACATCAAGCCGCCGGATTTCGAGACCCGGGTCGCCATCCTGCAGAAGAAGGCGTCCGAGGACCGGCTCGTGATCGACGACGAGGTGATCGAGTACATCGCCCGGAACCGCCGCACCTCCGTCCGGCAGCTCGAGGGCGCCGTGATCAAGCTCCTGGCGTACAGCTCCCTCACCCGCCGCGAGATCTCCCTCGATCTGGCCCGGGAGGCCCTGGGCGCCGCGGCGGGCGAGGAGGAGGAGAGCGACGAGCCGCCCTCGCCCGAGGAGATCCGCCGTCGCACGGCCGAAGTCTGGGACGTCACCGTCGACGGCCTGACCTCCCGCCGGCGCACCCGGAACCTGACGGTGCCCCGGCAGGTCGCCATGTACCTGATCAAGACGCTCCTCGACCTCCCCTACACCGAGATCGGGGATCTCTTCGGCGGCCGGGACCACTCGACGGTGATCCATTCGGTGAACAAGGTCGAGGCCGACATGGCCGGAGACGGGGACTTCCGCGAGCGGGTTCGGGGGCTCCGGGAGGAGTTCGTCTGACCGCCGCTCGACCCCGCCGGCGTGAGACCGCGTGGAGAACCCGGTGGAAGCTGGGGGTCGGCACGTGGAGAACCGGCCTCGGCCGGGAAAAGTCCGTCGGGAGGTGTGGAACGGCGTGGAGGACCGGGCGGTTATCCCCGCGCTCTCCACATCGCCCTCGACCGCCGGAAGGGCCGCCCGGACGGGCCGCAGCCCGCATCCGGACGCGGGTTTTCCACCTCTCCACGACGCCTACTACTACTGCGGGTAGTTGTATAACATTAGCGAAGCAACAGATCTCGACACGACAAAGAGGCGCTCGATGAAGCTATCCATCACGCGGGAGAACCTGCGGGACGGCCTCGGCGCGGTCTCGGCCACGGTGCCGAGCAAGACCACGCTGCCCGTCCTCTCCAACATCCTGGTCCAGGCCGACGAGGACCGGCTCCGGCTCAGCGGTACCGACCTCGACATCTCGGTGTCGATGTCGGTCGCGGCCGACGTCGAGGAGGGCGGAGCCGTGACCGTTCCGGCCCGAAAGCTCTCGGACATCGCCCGGGAGCTGGAGGACGCTCCCGTCCACCTCAGCGCCGACGGCGACAAGATCCGGCTCGAGTGCGGGAAGAGCCGCTTCAAGCTGTTCGGCCTGGCCGAAGACGAGTTTCCGTCCTTCCCCGACGTCGACTTCTCCGAGAGCTGGAAGGTCGAGGCGGCCGAGCTCCAGAAGCTCATCGGCCACACGGCTTTCGCGGCATCCACCGAGGAGAGTCGTCCGATCCTCAACGGGGTGCTCTGGCAACTCCGGGCCGATCACAGCACCATGGTCGCCACCAACGGCCACCGGCTGGCACGGATGGTCGTGCCGCTGGAGGGAGTCGAGGCGCCCGAAGCCGACCTGATCGTCCCCCCGAAGGCGCTGCAGCAGGTGGACCGGCTCTTCGAGGGGAACGAGGCCATCGAGGTGGCCCGCTCCGAGAACCACCTGGCCTTCCGGTCGGACGACCGCGTGGTCTACACGCGGCTGATCGAGGGGCCCTACCCGAACTACGAGCAGGTCATCCCCGACGACAACGACAAGGAGGCGATCGGGAATCGGGAGGCGCTCGAGAAGGCGATCCGCCGCATGGCGGTGGTCGCGAGCGACCAGACCCACCGGGTGCGCCTGGTCTTCGGGTCGGGCACCCTGGGGTTCCGGGTCCAGACGCCCGACCTCGGAGAGGCCGAGGACGAGATCCCCGTCGAGTACGACGGCGAGGAGCTCGAGATCGGCTTCAACGCCAACTACCTGCTCGAAGTCCTGCGCTACATGCCCTCCGAGGACGTGCGCGTGACCTTCAGGGCGCCCGAGCGGGCGGCCACCTTCGAGCCGGTCGACATCGAGGACGACTACCTCTGCCTCGTGATGCCGCTGCGCCTGCTGGACTGACCGCCGCGGTGGGGTCCCTCGACAGCGTCCTCCGGCCCCGCGCCGTCGCCGTGATCGGCGCCAGCCGGCACCCCGGCACGATCGGCTACGAGCTGATCGACAACCTCCTCGACCACGGCTTCCGCGGCACCGTCTATCCGGTGAACCCGAACGCCGCCTCGATCCATTCCGTCCGGGCCTACGGCTCGGTCGCCGAGCTGCCCGAGACGCCCGACCTGGCGGTGATCGCGGTGCCCAAGGAGCACGTGGTCCCGGTCCTCCGGGAGTGCGGCGAGACGGGCGTGGGCGGTGCGGTCGTGATCAGCGCGGGCTTCCGGGAGGTGGGAGGCGAGGGGCTTCGCCGCGAGCGCGAGCTGCTCGAGGTGGCCCGCGAGCACGGGATCCGGCTGATCGGCCCCAACTGCATGGGGGTCATCAATACCGCCGGGCGCGTCTCGATGAACGCGACCTTCGCGCCCACCATGCCGCCGCCGGGACCCATCGCCTTCATGAGCCAGTCGGGCGCGATGGGCGTCTCCATCCTCGACTACGCCGCCGAGTACGGCTTCGGCATCAGCCAGTTCGTGTCGATGGGCAACAAGGCGGACGTCTCCGGCAACGACCTGCTGGAGTACTGGCGGGAGGACGAGGACGTCGGGGTGATCCTCCTCTACCTCGAGAACTTCGGAAACCCCCAGAACTTCAAGCGGATCGCACGGGTGACGACCCGCGAGAAGCCGGTGATCGCCGTGAAGGCGGGCCGGACCCGCGCGGGCGCTCGCGCCGCCTCGAGCCACACGGGCGCGCTGGCCGCCATGGACGTGGCCACCGACGCGCTCTTCGCGCAGTGCGGCGTGCTGCGGGCGGAGACCGTCGAGGAGCTGTTCGACCTCGCGATGGCCTTCGGCAACGCCCCGCTCCCTGCCGGCCCGGGGGTCGCCGTGGTGACGAACGCGGGCGGCCCGGGGATCATCATCGTGGACGCCTGCGAGGCGCGCGGCCTCGAGGTGCCCGACCTCGACGAGGAGACCCGCCGCCGGCTCCGCGGCACGCTCCCCGAGGAGGCGAGCGTGGGGAACCCGGTCGACATGATCGCGAGCGCCGACGCCGACGACTACCGTCGGGCGCTGGAGCTGGTGCTCGAGGATCCAGGCGTCGACGCCGTCATCGCCGCCTTCGTGCCGCCCCTCGGCATCGACGCGGTGGACGTCGCGCGGGCGATCAGGGAGGCCGCCGACCGCTCGGAGAAGCCGGTGCTCGCCGTCCTCATGGGACGGGAAGGGCTGCCGCAGGGGATGGCCGAGCTGCGGGAGGCGTCCGTGCCGGCCTACATCTTCCCCGAATCGGCGGCCCGGGCCCTCTCCGCCATGGACCGCCACCGGCGTCGCCTCGCGCGGCCGGAGGGCCGCGTGGAGAGCTTCCCGGCCGAGACGGAGCGGGCCGCGGAGCTGCTGGCGCGCCCGCGGCGGGAGGGGCGACGGCTGCTCACGGTCGAGGAGTCGCTCCGCCTCCTGGTAGCGTACGGGATCCCGACGGCGGATCACCGCGTCGCGGACGACGGCGCGGCGGCGGTCGAGGCGGCGGAGGCCCTCGGGTACCCGGTGGTGCTCAAGGCGGTGGCGCCCGGCCTGGTCCACACGCCCGAGGCCGGCGCCGTCGCGCTCGACCTCGGCGACGCCGGGGCCGTCCTCGACGCCTTCGGGGAGATCGAGCGCCGCTCCGAGGGGTGGGAGGACGCCCGGCTGGAAGGGGTCCTCGTCCAGCGGATGGTCGCCGGCGGCCGGGAGGTGATCGTGGGGATGACGACCGAGCCCAACTTCGGGCGGCTGGTGATGTTCGGCCTGGGCGGCGTCTACGTCGAGGCCCTCGGAGACGTGACCTTCCGCGTGCATCCCGTCACCGACGCCGACGCGCGCGAGATGGTCCGCTCCATCCGGGGTGCGGCCCTGCTGGAGGGCGTGCGGGGCGACCCGCCCGTGGACTTCGCGGTGCTCGAGGAGACCGTGCAGCGGGTGAGCCAGCTCGTCGGCGACCACCCGGAGATCGCGGAGCTGGACGTGAACCCCTTCCTCGCCTTCCCGGAGGGAGGAGGTTCGACGGCCGTGGACGGGCGCGTGCTGCTGGCCGAGAAGGAGGACGCGGCCGGGGGGCCGCGCTGACGTAGAATGGCGCAGATGTTGCGCTTCGGGCGACGCGGCCCGGCCGAGAGCGGTCGGCCGACATGCTCGCGATCCGGAGCTTCGGCGCCATGGACACCCCGTCGTCCCAATCAGCAGGTCCCGGAGGCCAGGGCTCCTCGTCCGCGCCGGGGGCCGCCGACGGTCCCGCGCCGGGGGTGGCCTCCGACGGCGGCGACCGGGCCACCATCCTGGTGGCCGACGACAACGAAGACTGTCGGATGGCCCTCCGGGCCCTCCTCGAGGCGTGCGGCTATGCCATTCACGAGGCCTCGAACGGCGAGGAGGCGGTCTCCGAGGCCCGCCGTGTGCGCCCGGACCTCGTGCTGATGGACATCATGATGCCCGGCGTGGACGGCCTCGAGGCCACACGCCGGATCCGCGCGGCCGACGAGCTCCAGGACGTCCGGATCATCGCGGTCAGCGCCATGGAGGGGGCCCGGCAGGCGAGCCTCGCGGCCGGCTGCGACGACTGCGTGGTGAAGCCGGTCGACCTCTCCGGCCTCGAGGACCTCGTCGCGGGCTGGATCTCAGAGGGCTGAGCGATCGCCCCGGGACGCCGCTGTCCCCACTGCGGCCACGAGAGCCGCGCGCCCACCTGCCCGCTCTGCGGCGCCCGGACCGGGGCCGGCGCGGGCGCGGTGGCCGACGACGGCTCGAGGGGGACCGGCTCCGGGCCGGTGCCCTGGGAGGACCCGACGGCGTCCTTCCCCCACGGCCTGGCGGGCACCTGGCGGCAGAGCCTCATGGAGCCCGAGCGGTTCTTCGCCCGGGTCGACTACGAGGGGAGCTTCCTGCGGCCGCTCCTCTACTTCCTGCTCGTCGTGGTGGCCTGGGCGGGCCTCTCCACGGCCTGGCAGCTGGCCGTGCCCTCGCCGATTCCGGGCCTCGAGTCCGATCCGACCGGTGCCGCGCTCACGTTCTTCGTCACCCCCTTCGTGGCCGTCGCGGGGCTGGTCGCCGCCACGCTCGCCGTCCTCGCGGGGCTCGGCCTCGCCGGCGCCGGCCGGGGCCTCGACGCGACGGCCCGGGTGCTCTGCTACGCCTCGGGCACCCTGGTCTTCGCGGTCGTCCCGCTGGTGGGCTTCGTCGCGGCGGCCGGCTGGGGGCTGGTGATCCAGGTCGCGGGACTCAGGGAGGCGCACCGGGTGCGGACGGGCGCGGCCGTGCTGGCCGCCCTCGTGCCGGCGCTCGTGGGCGCCGGGCTGGCCGTGGCCGCCGCCCTCGCGGCCCTCGAGCTCGCCGACGGCCTCCCCTACCCGTGGCCTCCCGGCTCTTGAGCGGCGGGACGACGGGCGCCGGGAGGGGCTCCCGGGGCGAGGAGCTCACCGAGAGCCAGCGGATCGAGCGGGAGGAGTTCGCCCGCGGCCACATCGGCCCCGGGGAGGAGCCGGTGGAGCCGCGGCCGGCCGCGACGATCGTCGTGGCCCGCGACGGCGACCGCGGCATCGAGCTGCTCTTCCTGCGGCGACCCGACGAGGCCCGATTCGCGGCCGGGGCCTACGTCTTCCCCGGCGGGGTGATCGACCCCGACGACGACGGCGACGTCCTCCTCGAGCGGCTCGGCCCGCGGGCCACCCGGGGCGAGCCGGACGCCCTGGCGGCGGCGCTGCGGGAGGGGTTCGAGGAGACCGGGCTGCTGCCCGCCGACGACCTTCCCTCCGCCGGGGAGCGCCGGCGGGCGCGGGTCGCCCTGCTCGAGGGCGCGACCACCTTCCCGGAGCTGGTCCGGCGCTGGGACCTCGGGTTCCGCGGCCTGAGCGCCGCCTACTTCGCCCGCTGGATCACGCCGGCCCTCCTCTCCCGGCGGTACGACGCGCGCTTCTTCCTCGTGGAGCACCGGGGCGGTGAGCCGCGGCTGATCGGCGGCGAGCACACCGAGGCCGCCTGGATCGCGCCCGGCGA
>CAZEUW010000091.1:6576-9268 GCA_964515425.1 uncultured Gemmatimonadota bacterium
TCCGGCCCCCGGCCTCCGGTGGCTGGTGGCCGACAACCCCGGCCCGATGACGCTGGACGGGACGCGCACCTACCAGGTGGGCCAGGAGGCCTCGGTCCTCGTCGATCCGGGGCCCGCCGACGAGGGGCACCTCTCGCGGCTCGTCGGGTGGCTCGACGAGGGTCCGGAGGTGCAGGCGGTCTGCCTCACCCACGCGCATCCCGACCACGCCGGCACGGCGTCGGCCGTGGCCGACGAGCTCGAGGTCGAGGTGGCGGCGTCGGCCTCTACCCTGGAGCGCCTCGGGCTCGACGGCCGCGCGCTCGCCGAGGGGGAGGAGCTGGCGGTCGACGGCGAGGACAGCCTGATCGCCGTCGAGACCCCCGGCCATGCCGCCGATCACCTGTCGTACCTCTGGCTCCCCGAGCGGGCCGTCTTCACCGGCGACCTCGTGCTCGGCAGCGGCTCGGCCCTGGTCGGGCATCCGGACGGCCACATGGCGAGCTACCTGGCAAGCCTGCGTCGCCTGATCGCCCTGGTGCCGTCCCGCCTCTACCCGGGTCACGGCGACCCCGTAGACGACGCGATCGGGCGGCTGCGGCAGTACCTCGACCACCGGCTCGAGCGCGAGGAGCAGATCCGGGACGCCGTCCGCCGGGGGGACCGCTCCGTGGCGGAGATCCGCCGCCGGGTCTACGGGGAGCTTCCCGAGGGGCTCGATCGGGCCGCCGAGGCGTCCGTGCGCGCCCACCTCGAGCACATGGAGGAGGAGGGCGACCGGCTCCCGTCGATCCGGGGCCGGGAGGCCGTCGACCACGGGCTCCACTGAGCCCGGGCTAGCCGAGCTGCGCCAGGATCCGGTGGTTCGCCGCCGGAAGGGGGACCTCGTCCACCGCGTCGGGCGCGATCCACCGCCACTCCTCGGCCGATCGGGCCCGCGGCGTCCCGGCCACGATGCGCGCGTGGAAAGGGTGGATGGTGACCCGGAAGTGGCTGTAGGCGTGGCGCACCGGCTCCAGGCCCTCGCCCACCTCGACCTCGACGTCCATCTCCTCGCGCAGCTCGCGCCGCACCGCGGCGGCCGGCTCCTCGCCCTCCTCGATCTTGCCGCCCGGGAACTCCCACAGCCCGCCGAGCAGTCCCTCGGAGGGACGCCGTGCCATCAGCAGGCGGCCCTCGCTCCACACCAGCCCCACGGCGACCCGCTGATGGGGGACCTCCCTCCGCGAGCGGGGGGGTGGCCGAAGCTCGATCGTGCCCCGGCGTCGGGCCAGGCAGGACTCCTCGAGCGGGCAGGAGCCGCACGAGGGTGCGCGCGGCGCGCAGACGGCGCCCCCGAGATCCATCAGCGCCTGGTTGAGGTCCGCCGCACGTCCGGGGCGGCTCGCGAGCAGACGGCGCGCGGCGCCCTCCAGCTCCGACGGGCTCGGGTCCTCGAGGTCCAACAGCCGGGAGAGCACGCGCCGGGCGTTCCCGTCCACGGCCGGCTCCGGCTTCCCGAACGCGATGCTGGCCACGGCTCCGGCGGTGTAGGGACCGATCCCGGGCAGCTCCCGCAGGCGGTCGACCTCCTCCGGCAGCTCGCCCCCGTGCCGCTCCACGACCTCGCGGGCCGCGCTGTGGAGGCGTCGGGCGCGGCCGTAGTATCCCAGCCCCTCCCACGCCTTCAGCACCTCCTCCTGCTCGGCGGCGGCCAGCGTGGCGACGTCGGGGAATCGCTCCAGGAAGTCCGGGTAGTAGTCGCGCACCGTCTCCATGCGCGTCTGCTGGGCCATCACCTCCGCCACCCAGATCCGGTAGGGGCTGTCCTCGCCCCGCCAGGGGACGTCCCGCTCCCGGCCGTCGTACCAGGCGAGCAGGCGTCCGGCGGCCTCGCCCTCCTTCACCCCTCGTCCTCCTCCGATCCCAGCCCGGGGAAGCGGCCCTCGAACAGGCGCCGTGCCGGCCCGCCCAGCTCGATCCGCTTCCGCCCCGCTCCCCCCGCATCGGACCCGCCGATCTCGACGGTGAGCGTCTCGCCGCTCCGGGTCTCGAGCGCGAGGCGCGGCTCGGCCTCCCCCGCCTCCGACAGGGCGAGCGCGGTGGCCATGCAGCCCGCGCCGCAGGCCAGGGTCTCGCCCTCCACCCCCCGCTCGAAGGTGCGGATCCGGACCCGACCCGCGTCCACCCGCTCGACCAGGTTCACGTTCGCCCCGTCGGGTCCCAGCTCGGGATGGGAGCGCAGCGGCCGGCAGACCGCCTCGATCGAGCCCTCGGGGAGCCGCTCCACCGGCATCACCAGGTGGGGCGTCCCGACGCTCACCAGCCAGCAGCGGCGCGTCCGCCCGGGCCCCGGGAGCCGGTGTTCGGAGACCACCCGTGCCTCCATCTCGTAGACGAGGTGGACGTCCTCGCCGTCGGCCCGCGCGCGGATCGGTCCCTCCGCGGTGCGGAGCCGGACGTCGTCGGACGGCGCCAGGCCCCGGTCGACGGCCCAGCGGACGACACACCGGCTCCCGTTGCCGCAGGTCCCGAACTCGGTGCCGTCCGGGTTGAAGAAGCGCACCGCGAGCTCCCCGTCCCCGACGCCGACCAGCGCCAGGCCGTCCACCCCCACGCCGCTGCGGCGCGGACAGATCCGCCGGGCGGCCGCGGCGGGGTCGGCCGTCAGACGCGCTTCGTCGACCACGACGAAGTCGTGGCCGGCGCCGCTGTATGTCGCGACCGGGAGCAT
>CAZEUW010000092.1:0-8995 GCA_964515425.1 uncultured Gemmatimonadota bacterium
GGCAGGACGGCGGCTGGAGCGGCACGGTCTCGGCCCGCTCGGCCGCGGCGCGCTCGAGGATGGCGGAGGCGCTCCTTGATCGCTGAGGCGACGGCGCGCGCGTCCGCCGGCCCCGGCGCCGGTCTCCCGCGGCGGGCCGACCTGCCCGCGCCGCCGGGCGAGGTGCACCTGCTCGGCGCCGGCGGCGCGGGGATGCGGGCGCTCGCGGTCCTGCTGGCCGACGCCGGCTTCCGGGTGACCGGCTGCGACCGCTCCCCCTCGGCCGAGGCGCCGGAGATCACCCGCCGCGGCGGTGGGCTCGCGGTGGGCCACGATCCGGCGCACGTGGCGGACGCGACCCTCGTCGTCCACAGCTCGGCGGTCCCGGCGGACCACCCGGAGCTGGCGGCCGCGGCCGAGGCCGGCGTCCCGGTGATGCGCCGGTCGCGCGCGCTGGGCGCGCTGGTCAACGACCGGCGGCTCGTCGGCGTGGCCGGGGCGCACGGCAAGACGACGATCACCGCCATGACCTCGCTGGCGGCGGCCGCCGCGGGATTGGACCCTTGCGCCGTCGTCGGGGGGCGGGTGTCGGCATGGGGCGCCAACGCCCTCGCCGGCGACGGGCCCGCCGTGGTGGAGGCGGACGAGTACGACGGCTCCTTCCTCGACCTCGACCCCTCGCTCGCCGTGGTGAGCTCGCTCGAGCCGGAGCACCTGGAGAGCTACGACGGGGAGGCGGGGCTCCGGCGCGCCTACCGGACCTTCGCCGAGCGGGCCGCCGGCAGGGACGGGGTGCTCTACTGCGTCGACGACGACGGCGCGCGCGAGCTCGGACGGTCGCTGGACGGCGCCACCGGCTACGGCCTCTCCGAGGACGCGGAGATCCGCGTCCTGCCCCCGACCGAGGACGAGCCCTCGCCGCGGCTCGCGACGCCCGGGAGGACGCTCCGCTTCCGGCTCGCCGCGCCCGGCCGCCACAACCTCCAGAACGCCGCCGCGGCGCTGGGCGCCGCGCTCCGCCTCGGCGCACGGCCCGAGCGGATCCGGGACGCGCTGGCGGACTTCCGGGGCGTGGGGCGGCGGCTCGAGCTGCTCGCCGACGCGGGCGGGATCGCCGTGATCGACGACTACGCCCACCACCCGACCGAGGTCCGCGCCTCGCTGGCGGCCGTGCGGAGCGCCTACCCGTCCCGGTCCGTGCTGGTGGTGTTCCAGCCGCACCTGTACACGCGCACCGAGCGGCTGGCCGCCGAGTTCGCGGACGCGCTGGCCGGGGCGGACCGCGCCTGGGTGCTCCCGATCTATCCGGCCCGGGAGGAGCCGATCCCCGGCGTCGAGGCCCGGCTGGTGGTCGAGGCGGGCGACGGGCTCGAGCTGGTCGAGCGCGAGGCGGCCGTCGAGGCCGCGCTCGCGGCGGCCGCCGAGGCCTCCGGGCCGGTGGCGGTGGTGTTCATGGGCGCGGGCGACGTGACCGAGCTGGCGCGCACGGCGGCCGGAGAGGTGGGCGCGGATGCGGTGGGAGGCTGACGTGCCGCTGTCGGAACGGACCCGCTACCGCGTCGGCGGCCCCGCGCCGCGCTTCGGCCGGCCCGACGACCGCGAGGAGCTGCGCGCCGCGCTGGCCGAGCTGGGCGGCGAGCCCTACCGGGTGCTCGGGGGCGGCGCCAACCTGCTCGTCTCCGACGCGGGGCCGGGCGAGGCGGTGCTCCAGCTCGGCGAGGGCTTCTCGGAGCTGCGCCGCGGCGACGGCTGGATCGAGGCCGGCGCCGCCGTCACCCTCCCGGCCCTGGTCGGCGAGGCGCGCCGGGGCGGTACGGCCGGCTACGTCTTCCTCGAGGCGGTGCCCGGCACCGTGGGCGGCGGGCTCCGCATGAACGCGGGCTCCACCGACGTGTGGCTCTGGCACAGGGTCGAGTGGGCCGAGGCGATGACCCCGTCGGGCGAGGTGGTGCGCGTGACGCCGGAGGAGGCGGAGCCCGGCTACCGCCACGTCGGCCTCCCTGCGAGCTGGGTCTTCCTCGGGGCACGGCTGGAGGCGGAGCCGGGCGACCCGGAGACGGTCGAGCGCGAGCATCGCGAGTTCCGGCGACGGAAGGTCTCGAGCCAGGTCTACGACCTGCGCTCGGTGGGCTCGACCTGGAAGAACCCGGGGCCGCCGCACGGCTCCGCCTGGGAGGTCGTCGACCGCGTCGGCATGCGCGGCGCACGGCGGGGCGACGCGCAGGTGTCGGAGAAGCACGCGAACTTCATCGTCAACCTCGGCGAGGCGCGGGCCGCCGACGTGCACGGCCTCATGGCCGAGACGTGGCGGCGGGCGCACGAGGAGCTCGGCCTCCGGCTGCAGCCCGAGATCCAGCTCTGGGGCTTCGACGCCGAGGAGCTTACCGCGGTGGGGGCGGCGTGAACCGGCGCACCCGGCGCCGCGTCTACGCGGTCGGCGTGGCGGCCGCCGTCGGCCTGGGCGCCCCCTGGTGGGGGCCCCCGGCGCTCGCGCGCGTTGACGCCTTCGAGGTCCGGGAGGTGGGCGTGACCGGCGCCCGCTACGTGCCCGAGGCCGAGGTGGTTGCCCGCGCGGCGATCCCCGACAGCGCCTCGGTCTGGGACGATCCCGGCGGCTGGGAGGCGGGCGTGGCGTCCCACCCGTTGGTCGAGGAGGTCGACGTGGTGCGGGCCGGGACGAGCCGCCTCGAGATCCGGGTCCGCGAGGTGGAGCCCGTGGCGCTGGTCCCGACGCCGGAGCTGGTGCCCGTCGACCGGGGGGGGCGCCTCCTCCCGCTCGACCCCGCCGCGGCCGGCCTCGACCTCCCCATTCTCGGCGTCGCCGCGACGCGCGACAGCGGACGGCTGGGGGAGGGCGACGCCCGGGCGCTGCTCGACCTGCTCGTCCGGCTCGAGGAGGCGGAGCCGGGCTTCGTCGCGCGCACCTCCGAGATCCGCCCGCTGGCGGGCGCCGGGGCCGAGGTGTTCCTCACCGAGGGGCCGGCCGGCTGCGAGCGAGTGCTCCTGCCGCTGGACCGACCGGTCCGGGCGCTGGAGCGGGTGGGCATGGTGCTGGGCACGCGCGACTCGGCCGTCGCCGCCGTCGACGCGCGCTTCGCCGGCCAGGTCGTGGTCACGCGGCGGGGCTCGTCGTGATCGGCGGGCGCCGGGTGATCACCGGCCTCGAGGTCGGCACGACGAAGACCTGCGCGGTCATCCTCGAGGTCCAGGAGGAGGAGACGGGCCGCGGACGGATCCTGGGGGTCGGGCTGGCTCCGACCGAGGGCGTGCGCAGCGACGAGGTGACCGACCTCGAGGCCACGACCGGGTCGATCCGCGAGGCGCTGCGCGAGGCCGAGATGATGGCCGAGCTCGAGGTGCGCGAGGCCTACGTCGGGCTGGGGGCCCGCCACGCCCGCATCTCCGAATCCTCGGGCGTGGTGGCCGTCGAGGAGGAGGAGATCACCCGGGTGGACCTGGAGCGCGTCCACGAGGTGGGGCGGGCCGTCGTGGTTCCTCCCGACCGCGAGCTGATGCACGCGGTGCCCCAGGGCTACTCGGTGGACGGCCGCGAGGGCATCCGGGCGCCGATCGGGATGGCCGGGACGCGGCTCGAGGCCGAGGTCTGCCTCGTGACCGCCTCCCGTCAGGCGTGCGACGACCTGCGGCGGGCGGTGGACCGGGCCGGCTACGGCGTGGAGGAGCTGGTGCTCGAGCCCCTGGCCAGCAGCCTCGCCGTGCTGACCGATCACGACCGCGAGACCGGCGTCGCGCTGGTGGAGGTCGGGGGCTGCAGCACCGACGTGGCGGTCTTCTTCCAGGACCGGATCCGCCACGTGGGGTCGCTCGCGTGGGGGGGGCGGACGGTGACGAACGACATCGTCAAGGGCCTCGGCGTCCCGGTCGAGCAGGCGGAGCAGCTCAAGCGCGAGCACGGCGTGGCCCGCACGGAGGGCCTCGACCCCTCGGAGCGCATCGAGGTGCGGGGTCCCTCCCGGGGCACGACGCGCAACGTCTCGCGCGAGCTGCTCGCGCACATCGTCGAGCAGCGGCTGGACGAGATCTTCGGGCTCGTCTACGAGCAGCTCGAGGAGCGGTCGCTGCTGGACCGCCTCACGGCGGGCATCGTCCTGTCGGGGGGCGGCGTCTCGCTCCCCGCGACGGTGGAGCTCGCCCAGGGCGTCTTCAACCGGCCCGTGCGGCTCGGCGAGCCGGCGCGCGACCTGTCCGGCTTCTCGGACGCCGTGCGCCGTCCGCGCTTCGCCACGGCCGTGGGGCTCGCCCTGTACGGCAGGATGAGGGAGGGCAGGGGAGACCCGTTCGGGGCGGGTCGGGTGCTTACCCGGGTCACCGACTGGATCAAGGATTTCTTCTAGAGGAGGGCACGATGGTCTTCGAGTTCGATGACAACATGTCGCGCAACGCAAAGATGAAGGTCGTGGGCGTCGGCGGCGCCGGCGGCAACGCGGTGAGCCGGATGATCGCCGAGGAGCTCCAGGGCGTGGAGTTCGTGGCGATCAACACGGACGCCCAGGCCCTGCGGGAGATCGACTCGGACATCAAGATCCAGATCGGCCGCAAGCTCACGCGCGGGCTCGGAGCCGGCGCCCGGCCGGAGATCGGCCGGCAGGCGATCGCCGAGTCGGAGGAGGAGGTCGCCCAGGCGCTGGACGGCGCCGACCTCGTCTTCGTGACGGCGGGCATGGGCGGCGGCACCGGCACCGGGGCCGCCCCCACCGTGGGCCGCATCGCGCGGGAGCAGGGCGCGCTCGCCATAGCGATCGTCACCCGCCCCTTCCACTTCGAGGGCAGGAAGCGGATGCGGCACGCCGAGATCGGCCTCAAGGAGCTGCGTCGCGCCGTGGACACGATGATCGTCGTCCCGAACGAGCGGCTGCTGTCCGTCGTGGGCAAGGACACCACCTTCCGGGAGGCCCTCAAGCGCGCCGACGAGGTGCTGCTCCACGCCACCCAGGGGATCTCCGACCTGATCAGCGTGACGGGCGAGGTCAACGTGGACTTCGCCGACGTGCGCACGGTCATGTCCAACCGCGGAGCGGCCCTGATGGGCACCGGGACCTCCACCGAGGAGGAGCGCGCCGTGGACGCCGCCCAGCAGGCGATCGCCTCGCCGCTGCTCGGCGACGTCTCGATCAACGGCGCGGCCGGCGTGCTGGTGAACATCACCGGCGGGCCCGACCTCACGATCGACGAGGTCACCACGATCAACTCGATCGTCCAGGAGGCGGCAGGCGAGGAGGCCGAGATGATCTTCGGCGCCGTCCACGACGCGGCGCTCGAGGGTCGGGTACGGGTGACCGTGATCGCCACCGGGTTCGGAAGGGCGCCCGAGGACGAGGAGCCGTCGGAGGAGCGCCGGAAGGTCGTCAGCCCCGATTTCGCCGGCCCGAAGCTGGTCAAGGACGAGAGCCGGAACGGCGGCCGCTCGGACGAGGGCGAGACCGAGGCCGAGCCGGAGCCGCGTCGGGTCGAGCGGACCAGGGGGCGCGACAGCTCCGAGGACCTCGAGATTCCGACGTTCATCCGGCGCCAGATGGACTGAACGGAGAGGAACCCGGGCCACGGAATCCGGGTATCGTTGGCCGCCTGGTGGGGTGCACCCGCCGACGGCGCGGTCCGCGCGGTCGGCTCACGATCGAGGAATCCTGAGGGATGAGTCATGGAATACACGACGTGACCCCGTCCCGTACGTCCCGACGCGAGGGTGACCGCCGTCGCCGGCGGTGGATCGCCACGGCCGCGCTCGGGGGCGCGCTGCTCCTGCTGTTCGCCCTCCTCCGTCCCTCGGGCGAGGCCGCGGACGCCCCGGCCGCAGAGACCGGCGAGGCGACCGCTGCGAGCGCCGCCCCGGCCCCCGTGGTGGTCACCCACGACACGCTGGATCCCGGCCAGAGCCTGGGCGAGCTGCTCCGCCGCCAGGGGCTGGACGGCGACGAGTTCATGACGGTGCTGGACCGGGTCGACGACGTGGTCAGCCCCCGCCGGCTGCAGCCGGGCCTCGTCCTCGAGATGGCCACGCCCGTCCCGGAGCGGATCGGCCGGCTCACGCTCGCCCTGGACGCCGACCGCTCCCTCCGCCTCAGCCCGGAGCGCGGGAGCTGGACCGTGCGCCTCGACTCGGTGCCCGTCAGCCGGGACACGATGGTCCTCGGGGGCGTCGTCGAGCGGGGCCAGTCGCTCTGGACCACCTCCCTCGACGGCGACACCGAGAAGCTGACGGAGAACGTCCGGGCGCTGATCATCGACTATCTCTCCAATCAGATCTACGCCTGGAAGGTGGACTTCTTCCGGGGCGTGCATCCGGGCGACGCCTTCCGGGTGGCGGTCGAGCGCCAGGTGCGCCCGGACGGCACGATCCGACTGGTGCGCATCCTCGCGGCCGAGTTCAGGAACGGGGAGCGAAGGCTGCCGGCCGTGCGCTTCCCGACCGAGGACGGGCGCGTGGAGTTCTACGACGAGGAGGGCGAGGCCACGCGGCTCGCCTTCCTGCGAGCGCCGCTCCGCTTCGGGCGGCGGACCAGCGGCTTCAGCCGCCGCCGCTACCACCCCGTGCTCAAGACCTACCGGTCGCACCGCGGGGTCGACTACGGCGCCGCCCGCGGCACCCCCGTCCGGGCGACCGGGATGGGTACGGTGACGAAGGCCCGGAGCTGGAGCGGGTACGGGCGGATGGTCGAGATCCGGCACAACGGCGCGCACCGGACGCGCTACGCCCACCTCCGGAGCTGGGGGCCGGGCATCCGCGAGGGCGTCACGGTCTCGCAGGGCCAGGTCATCGGCTACGTGGGCTCGACCGGGATCGCCACGGGCCCGCACGTCCACTACGAGTTCCTGGTCAACGGCACCCAGCGGAATCCCGCCCGGGTCGACCTCCCCCCCGGCGATCCGGTCCCCGAGTCGAGGCGCGACGAGTTCCGGCGGGTCCGCGACGCCCGGCTCGCCCTCCTGCATCGGGTCGACGTCCCGGGCCTCCCGTCCGACGGGAGCCCCACCCGGACGGCCTGGGCCTTCGGCGGCGGCTCGGCCTCGGACTGATCGTCTCCTCCACCATCGTCGTTCCGTGAGCGACGGCAGGCTGAACCTCGGCGGACGCTCGCTCTGGCAGAAGGTCAAGGACGTCGCCCTCACCGACGTCGGCGTCCTCGCCGGCGGCGGGATCGACGACGACGCGATCGCCGGCCTGGAGCGCGTGCTCCTCGAGGCCGACTTCGGGGTCGACGTCACCACCGAGCTCGTCGACGACCTCGAGGCGGCCGCCCGACACGGCGACGTCCGCACCGAGGAGGAGCTGCGGGCGGCCCTGGCCGACCGCATCGTCGACGTGCTCGCTTCGGCCCGCGACGGCGGCCGCGAGCTCGCCGAGGCGCGCTCCGGCCCCACGGTCGTCCTCGTGCTGGGGGTGAACGGGTCGGGGAAGACGACCACCGTCGCCAAGCTGGCCCGGCGCTACGGGCCCGAGCGGGGCGGGGCCGTGCTGGCAGCCGCCGACACCTTCCGGGCCGGAGCGCAGGACCAGCTCCGTCACTGGGCGGAGCGCGTCGGCGCCCGCTTCGTCGGCGGCGCCGAGGGGGCGGATCCCGCCTCGGTGGCCTACGACGCCGTGGAGGCGGCCCGCTCCGGCGGCGAGGGGCTGGTCCTGATCGACACGGCCGGTCGGCTCCACACCCGGCGCGACCTCATGGAGGAGCTGGAGAAGGTGGACCGCGTGGTCGGCGGCCGGGTCGAGGGCGCGCCCCACGAGCGGCTGCTGGTCGTGGATGCCACCTCGGGCCAGAACGTGGTCCGGCAGGCCGAGGAGTTCGGCCGCTCGCTCGAGCTGACCGGCCTGATCCTCACGAAGTTCGACAGCACGGGCCGGGGAGGAGCCGTGGTCGCCGCCGGCCGCGAGCTGGGGTTGCCGGGGCGGTTCCTGGGGACGGGGGAGGGGCTGGACGACCTCGAGCCGTTCGACCCGGACCGCTTCGTGGCGAAGGTGGTGGGACGGGCCTGACGGTGGCCGGCCGGTCCCTGCTGCGCTCGCCGGTGCAGTACCTCAAGGGGGTCGGCCCCCGCCGCGCGGAGCGCTTCGAGCGGCTCGACGTCGCGACCGGGGAGGACCTGCTCTACCACCTCCCCCACCGATACGAGGACGCCACCACGGTCACCCCCATCGCCTCGCTGGAGACCGGCGACGACGTGACGGTGCTGGCCCGCGTCGTCTCGAAGGGCGTCATCAGCACCAAGGGCGGCCTCCGCATCTTCCGGGCGGTGCTCCGCGACGGGAGCGGCCACATCGAGGCGGCCTGGCCGGGACAGCCCTGGCTCGACCGGACCCTCGACCGCGGCGACCTTCTGCTGGCCAGCGGCCCCGTGCGCTTCTTCCACGGCCGCCAGCTCCAGCCCCGCGAGCACACCGTCGTCTCGGGCGCCGAGGACGAGGAGGACGCCGGCCAGGTCTTCCCGGTCTATCCGGCGACCGAAGGGCTCAGCCACCGCCAGATCCGCCGCATCGTCGACCAGAACCTCGACGCGCTCCTCGAGGAGGCGCGCGACCGCGAGATCTTCGACGAGGAGCTGCGCCGCTCGCTGGGGCTCCCGCGGCTCGACCGGGCCCTGGACACGCTCCATCGTCCGCCCGACACGGAATCCGTCGAGCCCGCCCGGCGACGTCTCGCCTACGAGGAGCTCTTCTTCCTCCAGCTCCTGCACGCCCGGGCCCGGGCCCGCCGCGAGGCGGCAGAGTCCGGCGTCGCCTTCGACGGCGAGGCGAGCCTGAGCGAGCCCTTTCTCGCCTCGCTCCCCTTCGAGCTCACCGACGCCCAGCGCCGCGCCTGGCGGGAGATCCGCTCGGACATGGAGTCGCCGACGCGCATGTACCGGCTGCTCCAGGGCGACGTCGGTAGCGGGAAGACGGTCGTCGCGGCCGCGGCGATGCTGCGCGCCGCCGAGAGCGGCTGGCAGGCGGCCCTGATGGCGCCCACCGAGCTGCTGGCCGAGCAGCACGCCCGGACGCTGCGGGAGCTGATGGCGCCGGTGG
>CAZEUW010000093.1:0-8970 GCA_964515425.1 uncultured Gemmatimonadota bacterium
CGCAGGATCGCGGGGCTCGCCAGCCGCTCCGGCGCCACGAACAGCAGCTCCAGCGCGCCCTCGCCGAGGGCGCGCCGAACGTCCCGGCGCCGCCCGCGGTCGGTGGCGGCCGTGAGCGCCGCCGCGGGCAGGCCCCGCCGCCGCAGACCCGCGACCTGGTCCTCCATCAGCGAGATCAGCGGCGAGACGACGAGCGTCGGGCCGGGGGCGAGGAGGGCGGGCACCTGGAAGCAGACGGACTTCCCCGCCCCGGTGGGCAGCACCGCCAGCAGGTCGCGTCCGGCGAGCATCGCGCGGACGGCGGGCCGCTGGAGGGGCCGGAAATCCTCGTGGCCCCAGTGGCGGCGGAGCAGCCCCCGCGCCTCCCGCATCCCGGCTCTCGCGTCCATGTTCCGTGATCGGGACGCCGCCGCACCCCGGCCACAACGCAGCGACGGCCACCGCTTGAGCCGTCGTTGATCGGCCCCGGCGAAGCTGCTACCGGCGCGCCGAGAGCGGCGCTCGCCAGGGGACCGACACGGAGGGAGCGGCATGGGGGGGCGACGGCGGTGGGACCGGATCCTGGACGTGGGCACCGGGCTGGTGCTCCTGCTGGCCCTGGCCCTCGTCGTGGACGCGAGGGTGCTGCCGGCCTGGCGCGCGAGCACGGCCGTCGAGATCGGCGAGCGATTCCCGGCCGACCTGACCTTCCGGACGCTGGCCAGCGGCGAGCCCGTCTCGCCGGGGCACGGCGCAGCGACCCTGCTGCTCGTCTACCGGAGCGACTGCCCCGCGTGCCGACGCCTGGCGCCCCGCTGGAGGGCCCTGACGGCGGACGTGCGGCCCGAGGTCCGGGTGTTCGCGGTGGCGCTGGAGCCGGCCGAGCCGGCTCTCGCCTACGCCCGTCGCGAGCTCGACGGCGCGCTGGCCGTCCGGCCCGAGTCGCGCGATCGCTTCCTCCGGATCGCCGCCGTCGAAGCCGTGCCGACCACTCTCTACCTGGACGACCGGGGCCGCCTGCGGGTGCGGCGGACGGGTGAGCTGAGCGACCACGACCTCTCGGTCCTGCTCGACGCCGCCCGCGTCCGGCCCGGTCGCGCCGACCGATCCACACTCCCGAGCTCCGACAGGAGGTAGGAATGCGAAGACCCCTCATCGCCGTCGCCGTGCTCGCGCTGACGGCCGCCGGCTCCCTGGGACCGGGAGCGACACCGGCCTACGCGGACGTCGACTGCACCGACTACTGCGGCAAGCTGGCCGCCGCCCGCTGCGTCGAGATCGACTCCTGGGAGTGCGGCTGGTACATCGCCGGCTGCCTGGCCGGCTGCAACCTCCGCGAGCTCTGAGGGAGGCCGAGATGCGCGTACGAATCCTGGCGCTCGCCGCCCTCCTGCTCTCCGGAGCGGTCCCCGCCGCACCGCCCGCCGAAGCGCGGGCCGGAGGGACGCTCTGCCGTGCCTACTGCGAGACGATCTACGTGGGCTGCCTCATGACGATCGGGAAGGCGGTGGACAGGACCGCCTGCACCGAGTGGCGCGAGGGCTGCCGCGACGGCTGCGACGCCTGAGCGTCGGGCCGGATCGGGAAGCGGCCGATCGGCGGCGGGGCTTCCCCGCCGCCGATCAGTCCTCGGTCACGTGGGGTCGGAGGAGGTCGGCGAAGGGCTCCAGCCGATCGGCGTGGTCCCGCGCCGAGGTGTACGGCTCGACGCTGCCCTCCCGCTCCAGCCCCTGCTGGGCGAAGCTGTCGAGGCTGCGGACGATCGTGTCGATGAACTCCAGGTCCTCGGCGTCGACGTGCTCGCGCAGCCGCTCCGGGCTCACGGGGCCCTCCACGGCGGCGACCATCGCTTCCAGGGTCTCGCGCACCTCCCGGTAGCGTCCGAAGTAGTTGCGACCCAGGGGCGCGATGCTGACGTCGCGGAAGGTCGCCGCGAGGTCCCGGGCCTCCTCGGCCGTCAGGGCCGGCTCCGGCCCCTCTTGCTCGGCGGCCGCGTCGCCAGCGGTCACGAGCCTTCCTCTCCGAACTCCACGTCACCCCGGAAGAACGCCCGCCGGTAGACGTCCAGCCGCTGCAGCAGCCTCGGCCGATAGGGGATGGTCCCCTGCCGGACGGTCGGCGCGCGATCCTCGGCGTCGGTGGCCGGATCGCCCAGCAGGTGGAGCAGGTACGGGTTGACCTCCAGCATGCGCTGGAAGGCGGTCTCGGCCTCCTCCTCGTCGCCCCGGTAGAGGAGCGCCCGCCCGCGTGCCATCCAGGCCGCGGCGCTCGCCGGATCGGCCTCGAGGGCACGGTCGGCGAGCTGGATCGCCCGCGCGTGGTCGCCGGCGTCGACCGCCGCGCCCGCGAGATCGGCCGCGGCGTCGGCTCGCGCCGCCCGCATCAGCACCCGGAGCGCGTCGCCGGGCCGCTGGACGTCTTCCACCTGCAGCCGGAGGCGGGCCCGGCCCAGCGCGCCGCTCTCCGCGTCGGGTGCGTCGATCCAGATCGCCGCCGACCGGCTCATCGGCACGTCACCGGCCGTCCGGTCGGCGGCCGCGAGGAAGGCGTGCATGCGCTCCACCATCGATCCGCTCGAATCGGCGAACGCGCCCACCGCCCGGTCGAGCAGCGCCGGATCGGGCAGCAGCGAGCCCACGGCGACGTAGCAGATCGTGCCGGCGCTGCCCCGCTCGGTGCCGCTCCAGCGGTAGGCGCCACCGCCCTCCCGCGCGGCACGGCCGCACCGGCCGTCCAGCACGGCGATCGGCGCGTCGCCGGCCCCGGCCCCGCGGGCGGCCGCGAGGGCCTCCTCGGCCGAGCCACCCGATCGGAGCGCCTCGAGCGCGGCGCGCTCGGCCGCCGCGGGGTCGGCGTCGAGGACGGCCACCGCCCCTGCGTCGAGCTCCAGCCACGGCAGCCCCGACCCCGCCGAGAAGGAGTTCGAGGCGATCGCGACCCCCGTCTGTCCGGTGGAGGGGTCGCGGGCCAGGATCGCGTAGCCGCCGAGGAAGCTGCCGGCCGCTACCTCGACGGCGGGACCGGCGGCGGGACCGCCGAGGGGCTCCTCCGCCGGGGCGGACGACGGATGGGCCGCGAGGAGAACGGCCGTCGCGACGGTCAGCAGCGTCCGCATCGGGTCACCCCTCCCGCGTCGACGCGGCGTCGTCCCGCTCGAGGCGGCTGGGCGCGTCCGGCGCGGAGCGACGTCCGAGCCGCAGGGCGAGCGCCGCGAGCAGCAGGCCGAGGCCGACGCCGGTGAAGAAGTCCTGCCCGGCGACGGCGCCGGCGACCCAGCAGACGCCCCCCGCCACGGCGAGGCCGAGCTGGAGGCGGAGCCACCAGCGATAGGTCGAGGGTCCACGCTCGCCGGCCACCCTCTCAGCCGCCCGACCGGGCTTCCAGGGGACGGCTGAGCGGACCGTAGCCGGTGCCGCGCGCCCAACGCACGACCGACCCCACCGTCAGGCCCCAGGCCAGGTGGTAGAAGACGACGGGCACCATCGTGAGGGCGCCGAGCCGGAGCCCGAAGGTCCCGAACTCGAGGCCGGGAAAGACGACCAGCCCGGTCCAGAGCGCGGGCAGCAGCGAGAAGAGGAGCCCCTGGCTCACCGGATCGCGGCCCGGCAGCCGCGGGACCAGCAGGCCGAAGGCGACGCCCCAGGCGGCCCCGCCCGCCGTGGCACCGCCCCACCGTGCCGGACCGACGCGGGCCTGCCAGTCGGAGCCGACGAGCTCGGGGAGCCCGACCGTGCCGCCCGCCCAGGCGGCGGCCAGGTAGGCCAGGCCGCCGAGGAGACCACCGAGGAGGCCGACGGCGAGGCGGGTGCTGAGGTCGAGGGAGCCCTCCCGCTCGGGACCGTAGTCCGGGCTGCCCAGCCCGTACGCGAGCAGGCCGAGCGCGACGACGAGCAGCAGGATCCCGCCCGTGACGCCGCTCCGATCCAGCCGCCCGATCAGGCCCAGCCCGAGGAACGCGCACACGACGGCGCCGAACCGCGCCGCCCAGAGCCAGAGCTCCGACGCCTCCTCGCCTCGCTCCCGTGACACCTCGTCCTCTCCTCGTCTGTCCGTTCCCGGGGTCGGTCCTATGCCCGCTCCGACCGCTCCGCGTCCCGCTCGTCCCGCTTCCGCACCGCGCTCCTGAGCGCCCATCCCCCGACCACCACCGGGGGGACGAGGAGCGCCACCGAGGCCCGCGGCGCGCCGGCCTCGATCCCGGCGCCTACGGCGTGCGCCTCGACCGCCTCGAAGGCGACCGCGGCGAGGAACGCCAGGTACCGGAAACCCGCCCCGAACATCTCCTCTCGTGCCGTCCCACGCCAGAAGCGGCGGGCGTGGAAGCCGCCGAGGAACCCCTGCCCCACGGCCACGACCACCAGCAGCCAGAGCACCCACGGCCACCCGAGCCGGAGCCCGGCGGCGAACGCGGCGGCGACGAGCGCGGCCGAGGCGGGGACGAGGCCGTGCGGACGTCCCCGCTCCGACGACGCGCCCTCCGCCGCTCGCTCCGTCCCGCCTTCCGCCACACCCGGCTCCGGCTCCGCCACGGCGCCGCCCCGGTCAGTCGTCGAGGAAGCGGGCGATGCCCTCGCGGCAGTCCTCCGTGAAGCGGGCGAGCGCGTTGACCTCGGCGCCCGCCCGGAGCCCCTCTTCGAAGCCGACCCCGTCGAGCTGGTAGAGGAGCCGCTTGGAGAGGCCCAGCGCCGAGGCGCTGCGCTCCGCGAGGTCGGCCAGGAACGCGTCGGCCGCGTCGGCGAAGCCCTCCGCCGGGAGCACCCGGGCCACCAGCCCGATCTCCCGCGCCCGCCCCGCGGACACCGGGTCGCCCAGCCCGACGAGCTCGAAGGCCTGCTTCTCGCCGACCGAGCGCCGCAGGATCGTCATCACCATCGCGGGGACGAAGCCGATCTTCACCTCCGGGTAGCCGAAGCGGGCCTCCTCGGAAGCGACGACGAGGTCGCACGCCGTCGCCAGCCCCGCGCCGCCGGCGAGGGCGTTGCCGTGGACGGCCGCGACCACCGGCTTCGGGATCCGCCGCAGTCGGAGGAAGAGCTCGCCCAGCCGCTCCGCGTCCTCCAGCGTCGCGAGCGCCCCGGCCTCGATCGAGTCCCGGACCTCGCGCAGGTCGGCCCCGGCGCAGAAGTCGGGGCCGTCGCCGCGCAGGCCCACGACACGGGCCTGCTCGTCGTCCTCCAGCTCTCCGAGGGCGGCCTTCAGCTCGCCCACGAGGGTCGCGTTCAGGGCGTTCCGCTTCTGCGCGTGGTCGAGGACGATCCAGGCGGTGCCCGCCCCGGCGTCGCGCTCGATCCGGAGCTGCTCGTAGCCGCTCATCGTCGCTCCCTGTCCTCCCGGAGGCTCCAGACCTCCTCCAGCACCCGCTCGGGCACCTCGACCTCCATCCGCAGCATCGCGGTCGAGAAGGTCTTGCCCTGCGCGTCGAGCATGAGCGAGCGGGTGCCGCCGCCGTCCAGCGAGCCGTGGAGCAGGAAGTTCAGCGCCCGCAGGTTCGGCAGCTCGAAGCGCTCCACCTCGCCGTGGCAGACTCCCTTGAAGTGACGCTTCACACGATCTGTCGTAACCTCTTCTACGATAACTTTATAAGCATCGTCTGTGTAGGCGATGAGCCCGACGTTCGCGGTGTCGCCCTTGTCGCCCGAGCGGGCGAACGCGATCTCCCGGAGCTGAACCTTCACGCCCCGCCCCCTCCCGAGCTCACCGTCTCCACCGTGACCGCGTCCTCGACGACCTCGCGGTCCACCAGCGCCGGCCAGTAGGCCATGATCTCCTGGACCCGGGGGCGCCCGCCGGCGAAGCCGGTGACCGAGGGGGGGCCGGCCAGGATCAGGGGGGCGAGCTCGCGGGTGAACCGCTCGACCGGGTCCCGCTCGGCCGCCCGCACACCGATCCGCAGCTGGACCTCCGGCAGGTCTGGCGGTGGCGTTCCGGCCACCGGGCCGTGGCAGGCCCCGGCGCCGACGTACTCGGTCCGGATCGCGTCGAAGGAGAGCCCCAGGCGCTCGAGGCGCCCGCGGAGCACCTCGTCCGCCCGCTTCGCCTTGGCGAGCGCGTCGGGCCAGGCGTAGGTGAGGTCGCCGACCGCCTTCCACCCGTCCCGGTAGGCGATCGACACCTTGAGCTGGTCGGTCCGCGGCGAGCCCTCCACCCCGGTCACCCGCACCCGGTCGCCGCCGAGGTCCTCCAGCCGGACGGTGGAGAAGTCGGCGACCACGTCGGGCGTCACGTAGCGGGCCGGGTCGCCCATCTCGTAGACGAGCTGCTCGGTCACGGTCGCCCGGGTGACCCGGCCGCCCAGGTCCGGGTGCTTCGTGACCTCGAAGCTCCCGTCCGGCCGGGCCTCCACGATCGGGTAGCCGGGCGTCACCAGGTCGACACCGCGCCAGTCGTAGAGCGTGTTGCCGCCCGAGGCCTGGGCCCCGCACTCGTTGATGTGGCCGGCGACCACGCCCGAGGCGATGCGGTCCCAGTCGTCGGCCGCCCATCCGAACTCGTGGATGAGCGGCCCGTAGGTGAGCGCCGTGTCGGTCGAGCGGCCGGTGACGACCACGTCGGCCCCGGCGTCGAGCGCCTCGACGATGGGCGCGGCGCCCAGATAGGCGTTGGCGCTCTGGACCCGGTCCCGCACGGCGGCGAGGGGCTCGCCCGTCTCCATGTGCGCGAGCTCGTGCCCGGCCGCGAGCAGCTCGTCGAGCCGGCCGGTGAGGTCGTCGCCGCGCACCACGGCGACCCGCAGCGGCCGGGCGGTTTCGAGCCCCTCCAGCCGCTCCAGGATGGCCCGGACGCAGGCGTCGGGGTTCACGCCGCCGGCGTTGCTGACGACGCGGACCTCCTCCTCCACCAACCGTGGCGCGAGGTCGGCGATCAGCGACACGAAGTCGCGGGCGTAGCCGGCCTCCGGGTCCCGGTCGCGCTGCTTCTGCATGATGGACATCGTGATCTCGGCCAGGTAGTCGAGCATCAGGTAGTCGATCGGCCCGTGCTCGACCTGGAGCTTCGGCGCCTCCTGCCAGTCGCCCCAGAAGCCCTGTCCCGAGGCCACGCGGATCGTCTCGTCGCTCATCGCTCCCCTACACGTCGTCGGCCAGGGTGAACGCCCCGATGTGGGGGGCGGGATTGTTCTTCGCGGTCCGGAGCGCCAGCTCCAGCGCCTCCCGGGTGTCCTCCGGCGCCAGGATCGCGTCCACGAAGCCCCGGGCCGCGGCGTAGCGGGCGTCGAGCTGCTTCTCGTACTCCTCCCGGGTGCTCTCGATGGCCTCCCGGATCTCCGGGTCCAGCTCCTCGCCCTTCTCCTTCGCCTCGTCGATCTTCGGCCCGTAGATGGCCCGGACGGCCGACTCGCCCTCCATCACGCCCATCCGTCCCGTGGGCCAGGTGAAGATGAAGTCGGGGTCGAAGCCCTGCCCCGCCATGGCGTAGTAGCCCGCGCCGCTGGCGTGGTTCAGGGTGAGCACGATCTTGGGCACCCGGGCCGACGCCATGCTCTCCACCATCCGGGCGCCGGCGCGGATGATGCCCGAGTGCTCGGCCTCGGTGCCCACCATGAAGCCGCTCACGTCCTGCACGAACAGCAGCGGGATCCGGTGGCGGTCGCACATGTCCATGAAGTACGCCACCTTCTCGGCGCTGTCGGCGTAGATGATGCCGCCGAAGCGCGGCGGGCCGTCCTCGCGGGGGAACATCGTCCGCCGGTTCGCGATCAGCCCCACCTTGTGGCCCATCACGCGCGCCACGCCGGTGAGCATCTCGGGGGCGAACTCCTCCTGGAACTCGTCGATCCCGCCCCCGTCGACGATGGTCGCGAGCATCTCCTCCATCGCGTAGCCCTCGCGGTGGTCGCCGGGCATCAGCTCGTAGGCGTCCTCGGGCGGACGGGCGGGGGGCTCCGGCTCCCGACGTCCGCCGGGCCGGTGCGGGTCGGCGAGCTCCTCCACGATCTCCCGGAGGCGCGAGAGGCAGGCCTCGTCGTCCTCCTCGCGGTAGTGGGCGACGCCGCTCACCCGGGTGTGGGTCTCCGCGCCGCCCAGCTCCTCCGCCTCGACCTCCCGGCCCGTGGCGCCCTTGACGAGGTTGGGCCCGCCGAGGCCCATGAAGCTGGTCCCCTCCACCATCACGATCACGTCCGAGAGCGCCGGCAGGTAGGCGCCGCCGGCGATGCAGGGGCCCATCACGGCGGAGATCTGCGGCACGTCCAGGTAGCGCCGCATGATGGAGTTGTAGTAGAAGATCCGGCTCGCCCCGTACTTGCCCGGGAAGACCCCGCCCTGGTGCGGGAGGTTCACGCCGGCCGAATCGACCAGGTAGACGATCGGGACGCGGCAGCGCATGGCGATCTCCTGGGCCCGGAGCATCTTCGTGATGGTCTCGGGCCACCAGGAGCCGGCCTTCACCGTGGCGTCGTTGGCGACGATGACGACCTCTCGGCCGCCGACCTCGCCCACACCGGTGACGACGCCGGCGGCGGGCGCCTCGCCGTCGTACTGGTCGTGGGCGACCAGGAGGCCGATCTCGAGGAAGCCGCCGCCCGGATCGAGCAGCCGCTCGATCCGCTCGCGGGCGGTGAGCTTACCCCGCTCGTGCTGGCGGGCGATCTTCTCCTCGCCCCCGCCCCGGCGCAGCCGGCTCTCGAGCTCGCGCACCTCGCGGACGAGCCGCCGGAGCCGTCGTCCCGCCTCGGGTCCGCCGCCGTCGCCCGCCGCGGCGGGGCCCGACGCGGGCGCGGCGCTGCCGCCGCCCTCCGTCACGCGACGCCCTCGGCGCGGTTCTCCTCGTACCAGGACCGGATGTAGTCGACGGCGTCCTGCGTCGAGGCGCCGGGGCCGAAGAGCTGCCCGACGCCGTGCCGCTCGCGGAGCTCCTCGATGTCGTCCTCGGGGATGATGCCGCCCCCCGTGACGAGGACGTCGCCGAGGCCCTTCTCCTCGAGCAGCGCCTTGACCCGGGGGAAGAGGGTCATGTGGGCGCCGGAGAGGATGGAGAGGGCCACCACGTCCA
>CAZEUW010000094.1:0-8970 GCA_964515425.1 uncultured Gemmatimonadota bacterium
CGTGAGCGCGGCCAGGTTGGGCGTCTCGACCGCCCGCACGTCGCCGAGCACCTGACGGATCCGGTCGAGGTCGCCGCGGTAGCCGCGCCGGAACTCCCCGAACGCCCGCTCCACGTCGGCGGCGGCCTCCACGTCCCGCACGATGTGGGACGCCATCCGCGTCCGCGCCGTCTCGAGCTCCAGCGACAGCGCCCGCGCGGCGCGCTGCTTCCAGAGGTCGCCGCCCGAGGTGCGGCCTAGCACCTCGTGCAGCCAGGGGAAGTCGATCTCCTCGGCGAGCCCGAAGTAGACCTCCCCCACCAGGTCCGCGTCGAGCTCGTGCTCCCGGGCGAGCTCGGCCACGGGCAGGAGGCCGTCGACGTACTCCAGGCTCGCCAGCTCCCGCGCCGACTCCTCGCCCAGCCCGTCGGTCTCGTGGAGGGCGCGGAGCCGGTCGAGCTCCTCGACACGACCCGCCGCCAGCAGACCGGGGAGCGCGTCGCGCAGGCGCTGGACGGGCCGCTCGTACCGGCGGATCACCTCGTCGATCGACCGGTCCTGCATCGCCTCGGTGAGCAGCCACCGTGTCGACCGCTCGAGCACGTCGGAGATCTTCAGGTGCCACTGGAGCTGGACGCCGGCCGGGACCTCGCGGTCGGTCTCGCGGAGGCGCTCGGTCAGGCCGTCCACCCGCGCGATCCGGCAGGCGCAGTGCCAGGCGCTCACGACCTCGGGGGCGCTCTGGCCGGTCTCGCGCATCAGCTCGATGTGGCTGGTCACGCCCATCCGGTCCACGAACCGGTTGGTGAGGACGGTGGCGACGATGCGCTCGCGGAGCCGGTGGCCCTCGACCGCCTCGTCCTCCACCCGCTCGAGCACCCGGTCCGGGAAGTAGCCCCGGAGGACGTCGAGCAGGGCGGGCTGGCGCACGATCTCGGAGCGCCGGAGCCGCTCCTTCAGGTGGGTCTTCGCGTAGGCCAGCAGGACGGCCAGCTCCGGCCGGGTCAGGTAGGCCCCCTCCTCCTGGCGCTCGAGCAGCTCCTCGGTGGTCGGCAGGTCCTCGAGGGTGCGGTCGAGCGAGCCGTCGCGCTCCAGCCGCGAGAGGGCGTCGCGGAACTCCGCCGGGGTCTGACGGGCGCGGTACTCGTCCAGGCTGACGGCGAGGCTCTGGGAATAGTTGTCGTCGACGACCGACGCGGCCACCTCGTCGGTGACCTCGCGGAGCAGCTCGTTGCGCTCCTCCTCGGCGAGCTCGCCCGCCTCGACCGCCCGACGCAGCAGCACCTTGAGGTTGACCTCGCGGTCGGACATGTCGACGCCCGCCGAGTTGTCGAGCGCGTCCGTGTTGAGCCGTCCGCCGTCCAGCGCGTACTCGATCCGGGCCCGCTGGGTCAGCCCCAGGTTGCCCCCCTCGCCGATCACCGAGGCGCGGAGGTCGGCGGCGTCGACCCGGACCGCGTCGTTGCCCGGGTCGCCGACGTCGCCGTGCGTCTCGCCCGTCGCCGTCACGTAGGTGCCGATGCCGCCGTTCCAGAGCAGGTCGACGTCGGCCCGGAGGACCGCCCTCACGAGGGCCTCCCCGTTGACGACCTCCTCCTCGAGCTCGAGCAGCTCGCGGGCGCGGTCGGGCAGCTCGATCTCCTTGGCGCCCCGCTCCCACACCCCGCCGCCCTCGCTGATCCGCTCGGGATCGTAGTCGGCCCAGGTGGAGCGACCCATCTCGTACAGCCGCTTCCGCTCCTCCCAGCTCGCCTCCGGGTCCGGATCGGGATCGAGGAAGACGTGGCGGTGGTCGAAGGCGGCCACCAGGCGGATCGTGTCGCTGAGGAGCATCCCGTTGCCGAAGACGTCGCCGCTCATGTCGCCGATCCCGACGACGCTGAACGTCTCCTCCTGCACGTCGACGCCCCGCTCCCGGAAGTGGCGCTTCACGCACTCCCAGACCCCGCGGGCGGTGATGCCGAGCTCCTTGTGGTCGTAGCCCTGCGAGCCCCCCGAGGCGAAGGCGTCGCCGAGCCAGAAGTCGTACTCGGCGGCCAGCTCGTTGGCCGTGTCCGACAGGTGCGCCGTCCCCTTGTCGGCGGCGACGACCAGGTACGGGTCCTCCCCGTCCCGGACGACGGTCTCCGGCGGGTGGACGACGGCCCCGTCGCGCACGTTGTCGGTCAGGTCGAGCAGGCCCCGGATGAACTCGCGGTAGCAGGCCTCGCCGACCTCCTGGAGGTCGTCGGCGGCCTCGGGCGGGTGCTTGACCACGAACGCCCCCTTGGCGCCGGCGGGGACGATCACGGCGTTCTTGACCTGCTGGGTCTTGGCCAGGCCCAGCACCTCGACCCGGAAGTCCTCGCTCCGGTCGCTCCACCGGATGCCGCCGCGGGCGACCGTGTCCATCCGGAGGTGGGCGCCCTCGGTGTGGCCCCCGTTCACGTAGATCTCGTAGCGCGGTCGCGGACGCGGCATCACCTCCACGCGGGAGCAGTCGAACTTGAGGGCGATCAGGCCGCCCTCGCGCTCCCGTGCCCGCTCCTGGTAGAAGTTCGTGCGGGTGGTGGACTGGATCAGGTTCAGCAGCCGGCGGAACGTCCGGTCGTGCTCGATGCTCACGACCTCCTCCAGCGACTCGTGGAACCGGCCCACCAGCCGCCGCGTCCGCCGCCGTCGGTCCTCGCTCCGCTCCGGGTCGTGGACCGACTCGAAGATGTCGAAGAGCAGCCGCGTCGCCGCCGGGTAGTCGGCGAGCGGCTCCCGGACGCCCGCCCGGCTGGCCACCGCCCCCACCCGGAAGGCGTAGCCCGCGTAGGCGCGGAGCAGCGCCACCTCCCGCCAGTCGAGCCCGGCCGAGAGGATGAGGCTGTTGAGGCGGTCGTCCTCGGCCAGGCCCTCGTGGACGGCGCGGAAGAGCCGCTCCATCCGCGGCTCGGCGTCCGCGCGGTCGAGCTCCCCGGCCGCCGGCGCCTCGACCTCGAAGGTGTGGATCGTACGGACGGGCTCGGGCGCCGTCCCCACGTCGTACTTGTCGGCCTCGATCACCCGCAGGTCCAGGTTCTCGAGCACCGGCATCAGGTCGCTGAGGACGTAGGCGCCCCGCGGCGCGAACACCTTCACCCGCGAAGCCTCGGGACGATCGGGATCGGAGGCCTCGAAGGTGAGCTGCTGCAGCCCCGAAGCCGTGAGCTCCTCGAGGCGGCCGATGTCCTCGACCGCCGTGTCCACGTCGATCGTGGCCTTGTACTCGGTGGTGAAGTCGGCCGAGTGGCGCTCGGACAGCTCGCGCGCCCGGTCGCCCTCGTGGCTCCGGTGCAGGGCATCGGTGAGGCGCTCGTCCCAGGAGCGGACCGACCGCCGGACGCGCTCCTCCAGCGCCGCGACGTCGACGTCGCCCGCCTCGGCCAGGTCCGAGGTGAGGTAGAAGTGCAGGCGGGCCTGGTCGCCGCCGTTCATCGACAGGTGGTAGTTGAGCAGCTCCCCGCCGTAGGCTTCGAGGAGCGCCTCCTGCACCTTGTAGCGGACGTCCTCCGAGAAGCGGTCGCGCGGGAGCATCACCACCACGTTGACGCCGCGCGCCAGCGGGTCCGGCCGGGGCACCACCCGCACCTCGTCGGCCCCCTCCGTCTCCATCACCGCGCCGATCACCTTCAACAGCTCCGGCACCGAGGAGAGGAAGAGCTCCTCCTTCGGCATGCTGTTGAAGATCTGGTGGATCTGGTTGTAGTCGTGCGAGCCGGCGCTGACCCCCTCGGCCTCCAGGATCTCGCGCAGCTTGCGCCGGAGGATCGGGATGGAGGAGGCGTCCTGCGCGTAGGCCTTGGCGGTGAACAGGCCGAGGAATCGACGCTCCCCGATCACCTCGCCCTCCTCTCCGAGCCGCTTCACGCCCAGGTAGTCCATGCGCGCCCGGCGGTGCACCGGCGACTCGGCGTTCGTCTTGGAGATGATCAGCAGCGGCCCGCCCAGCACCCGCGCGCGCAGGTTTTCCGGCATCTCGTCGAGGGCGCGCGGCTCGGCGTAGCGCGACTCCTCCTCCTCGCGCAGGATGCCCAGGCCGCTGTCCTCGTCGACCTGGATCCAGCGCCGGTCCTCCTCGTCGGCCCACAGCCGGTAGGAGCGGTAGCCCAGGAAGACGAAGGCTCCCTCCACGAGCCAGGAGAGGAACTCGCGGATCTCCTCCAGCTCGGCCGAGCGCCAGGGGACCCGCTCCTTCTCCTGCTCGAGGTCCTCGAACACCTCGTGCGCGCGCTCCACCATCGGCTCGAAGTCCGCGGTCGCGAGCCGCACCAGCCGGAGGCGGCGCCGGAGCTCCCGCTCGAGCTCCTCGGCCGCCGCATCGTCGAGCTCCTGCTCGAGTGACATGTAGACGACGGAGGTGCGGTCGCCCTCGGCCGAGCGGCCGGAGACGCGCCGGAGGGCGCCCTCCTCGCGTCCCAGCACCAGCACCGGATGGAGGAGGTGGACGACGTCCCAGCCCTCCCCGTGGACGTGCTCCCGGAGGGTGTTGACGATGAAGGAGCAGTCGGGCATGACGGTCTCGACGACCGTTCCCTCCTCGCCCTCCGGCGCCGGCCGCACGCGGACGCCGATCTCCTCCGGGGGGGTGGCCTCGACGAAGGCGTAGAGGGAGGCGATCTCCCGGGCGGTGCGACCGGCGTCGCGGCGCTCGAGGAAGTCCGCCGAGGCGCGGGCGAGGAGCTGGCGCGCGAACTCCTCGAGGACCTCGGGCGGGGCGTCGACCGCCGACGGGTCGAGCTGGTCGACGACCCGGTCGATCCATCGCTGCGACCTCACGGCCTTCTCCATCGGATCAGGACCGGATCGGAGCGACGCGCGCGGCGGGCGCCGGAGTGCCGGTGGGACCCGGGCGTCGGGCGGGAGAGGGGGTGTCCATGTCCGGGGCCAGCATAGAGGACCGACGGGCGGCGGGCAACGGCGGGGTCAGGCGCTCCCGGCCCTCGCTTCCTCCCGGCGGGAGCGGCCGGCGAGCGACGGTCCGAAGGTGATCGCGAGCGCGACGCCGAGCAGCACGAGGAGGAAGCCCTGCGCGGCCAGCGTCTCCAGGGTCGGGTAGAGCCCGAGCAGCTCGACCGTCGGCACGCCGCCCACCATGGTCGTGTCGACCACCCCGGCCTCCTGCAGCTCCCGGATCCCGCTGCCGGCGAAGACCACGGCCATGTAGTAGAGCACGCCGCTCGTGACGGCGAAGAAGGGGCGCATGGGGATCTTCACCCCGTAGCGGGTGAAGAGGACGTAGATGACCGCCAGCGCCACGCAGCCCACCACGAAGCCGCCGGCGACCGCCACCGTGCCGCCGTCGGTGAAGCCGAGCAGGGCCTGGTAGAAGATCACCGTCTCGAAGCCCTCCCGGTAGACGGCCAGGAAGGCGACGCCCGCCAGCGCCAGGCCGCTGCCGGCGCCGAGCGCGCTCTTCATCTTCGCGCGCAGGTACGCCTCCCACTTCTCGTGCTCCAGCTTCGAGAGCAGCCAGTAGCTGACCGAGAAGAGGACGACCACGGCGAGCAGCATCGTCGCGCCCTCGAGAAGCTCGCGGCTGGCGGGGGTCGCGGCGAGGACGCGCTGGAGCACGAAGGCCGTCGCCACGCTCGCGACCAGCGCGGCGCCCGTGCCGAGGTAGACGTCCCGCTTGCGCTGCTCGTTGTTCGTCTTGACCAGGAAGGCGAGGATCGCGCCGAGGATGAGGATCGCCTCGAAGCCCTCCCGCAGGATGATGAAGAAGGACTGCGTCGCGAGGCTCCAGCCGGTCACCGGCTCGGCGACCTCCTGCTCGGCCCGCTCCAGCAGGTCGCGGAGGGAGCCGAGCGCGGCCTCGGCCCCGCCCTGTCCGATCGACCCCCGCAGCGTGGCGAAGGCCACCTCGGCCTCCCGCACCAGGCCGGGCGAGCGGGAGCGCAGCTCGGGCTCGACGCCCTCGAAGGCCATGTAGGAGCGGAGGGCGGTCGAGCGGGCGTCGTCGGTGCGGCCGTCGCGGGCCAGCTCGGAGGCGGCCACCGCCAGCGAGTCGGCGCGCTCGAGCGCGGCCGCCACCGACGCGGCGCGGTCGGCCTCGGGCACGCCCTCCACGGAGGTGCCCATCAGGGTGCGCAGGTAGGCCACGACCGCCCGCGCCCGCTCTTCGGCGAGGCTGTCGCGCGCGGAGGCCGGGTCGGCGGTGTCGGCCGCCGAGGCCCCCGCGTCCCCGGTCCGCGACGACGCCGCCGCCTCGGCCCACCGGGCCTGCACCCGCCGGGCCAGCTCCGCGTCGGTGACCCTCGCCACCTCGGAGGGCGCCGACCACGTGCGGAGGCGGCCGGCCAGCGGGTTCGGCTGCCCCCCGCCGCCCAGCGCCAGCGACTTGCCCTCGGCGACCTCGGCCGCGCCGAAGGGGAGGGCGCGCACGAAGGCCACCAGGTCCCAGGCCGTCTCGGGCGTGAGCCAGTCGGCGGAGGCCGGCATCGCGGTGGCCGGGACGCCGTAGGTGACGACCTGGAAGTCCCGGGCCGGGGTCGCCTCCTGCCAGCGGAGCGTCGACGTCAGGTCGGCGGGGGGCGGCTCCATCCCGTCGGCGGCCCAGCCGTCCCCCTCCCCCGTCGCGCCGTGGCAGGCGGCGCACGCCGTCCGGTAGAGGACCGCCCCCCGGGCCGCGTCGGGCCGCCGGGTCGGCTCGGGCACCGAGATCGCGCCGCGGCTCTCTGTCAGCGACGAGGAGACCTCGCCCGCGACCTCCCGGAAGGTCTGGATCGGCCCCACGGCGCGGAGCGAGTCGAGCCCGGAGGCGATCGCCTCGTCCTCCGGCGTCGGCGAGGCGGCGCTGATCTCGGCGAAGATGGCCGCGGCCTCGCGGGTGAACGCCCCCGCTTCGTCGTACTCCATCTCGTTGACGACCTCGCCGTCGGCCACGGCGTCCCGGTATTCCGTCACCGCGAGGTCGACCAGCGAGGCGACCTCGGCGGCGCGGTCGGCGGTCGCGTCCGCCTCCTGCCCGGTGGCGGGCGCGGCGGCGAGAACGAGCAGGACCGTCGCGGCGAGCGCGGCCGACGTGGCGAGTGCGATCTTCGCGGCGAGCGCGGCCGACGTCGCGGGGGAGGAACGGCGGTCGGAACGTCCCGTCATCACGCTCTCTCTCTGCGCCGCGCAGGGCGGTCGCCGGCCCCGGCGCGGTCCGATACTAGTTGAAATCGATTCTCATCCGCAGCCGAATATAGGACGGCTCGCCGTGCTGGCCAACCCGTTCGACGGACGGTAGCATCGGGGCATGATCGTCGGGATCGGAGTGGACCAGGTCGAGGTGGCGCGGATGGAGGGACTCCTGGCGCGCAAGCCCGAGCGGGCCCGCAGCCGCCTCTTCACGCGAGGGGAGCGGGCGACCTGCGAGCGGCGTCTCCGTTCGGCCGAGTGCTACGCGGCCCGCTTCGCCGCCAAGGAGGCCTTCCTGAAGGCGCTGGGCACCGGTCTCGGCCGGGGGATCGCCTGGCGGGAGGTCGAGGTCGTGAACGGCGAGGGCGGCCGACCCCGGCTGAAGCTCCACGACGTGGCCCGACGGCGGCTGCGCGAGGCCGGCGCCCGGTCGGTCCACCTGAGCTTCACCCACGAGGCCGGCTCCGCCACGGCGTTCGTGGTCGTGGAGGGGTGAGCCGACAAGCGTACACGTCCCTTCAGTCGCGAGTCGACAGCGGCCGGGTCGTCGCGACCCGGCACTCGCGCAGCCTCCGGCACAGGGGGTCGTCGGCGTCGAGCGCGTCCTCCGCGACCGCGCCCCGTGGCGCCGCCGCGTGGACGATCCGGCCGCCGCCGGTCGCGACGGCCACGTGCGTGACCTCCGCCTCCGACGCGCCGAAGAAGAGCAGGTCGCCCGGCTCGAGCGGTCCGGGGGCCGGATCGGACCCGTGGCGCGCGCCGGCCGCGGCTTCGACGGGCGCGTCGGCCGCGGCGGCGAGCTGGTCGACGCTGTCGCGGGGGAGCTCGACGCCGTGGACCCGGTAGACCGCCTGGACCAGCCCCGAGCAGTCCACCCCCGACGGCGTCCGTCCGCCCCAGAGGTAGGGCGCTCCCAGCCACCCGGCCGCCGTCGCCGCCGCCGCCGTCGGCCGGGCCGGGAAGCGCGCCTCCAGCTCGCCGAACGGGACGAGATGCTCGGCCGGCTCGGGTCGGCCGGACGCTCCGTCCGGGAGGAGGACCGCGTCGCCGTCCACCGCGACGCGGGCGCCCCACGGGAGCCAGCCGGGCGCGTCTGCCGGGTCGCGTCCCTCGAGCCGCACGCCCAGCGACAGGCGGTCGGCCGCCTCGACCCACCGGCGGGCCCCGTCCGGACCGGTCAGGAGCAGGCCGCCGGCCGACACCCAGCATCGGTAGCCGTCGGGGCCGCGGACCCGGACCCACTCGTCGTCCGGGCCGGTCTCCTCGACGGCAAGCGCCTCGCCGCAGAGCCACTGCGTGACCATCTCGGCGCCGTGGTCGGGCTCGGCGCGGCCGGGCGTCCAGGCGGCGCGGACCAGGGCCGCGCTCACGCTCGCCCGTACTCGTCCTCGAGGCGCACGACGTCGTCCAGCTCCGGCGTGCTCACCTCCAGGATGACGCTGTCCTCGAGCGCCTCCATGCGGTGCACCGTGTCGGGCGGGATCTCGATCCGCTCGCCCGGACGCCACTCGAACTCCTCGTCGTCGAGGGTGAAGCGCACGCGGCCGCTCCGCAGGAAGAGCGTCTCGTGCTTCACGCGGTGCTTCTGGAGCGAGAGCCGGTGGCCGGCGTCCACCTCCAGCACCTTGCCCGCGTACCGGTCGGTGTGCGCGTACCAGACCTCGCGGCCCCACGGCTTGTCGACGATCTTCGGCGCTCGGTCCATCGCTCCGCCTCCCTCTGGTCCGCTAAGGATGACCGCCAATGTAGCCTCCGGGACGGGCCGGATCAGCCCGCGGGCCGCCGACCGATGACGCCGGGGGACCGGCACGGCTTCCGCACCGACGCCGAGCTGCTGCTCGTGACGCTCATCTGGGGCGTCAACTT
>CAZEUW010000095.1:0-8955 GCA_964515425.1 uncultured Gemmatimonadota bacterium
CACCGTCGGCACCGCGACCGAGGACTACGACTACATGCGGCTCCTCTGGGCCCGCGTCGGGCGCACGATCTGCCCCGAGTGCGGGGAGCGGGTGCGGCCGGACACGGTCACCTCGGCGGCGGACGAGGTGCTGGAGCTGGAGAGGGGCACCCGGCTCTACGTGGCCTTCCCGCTCGCGCTGAGCGAGGAGATCAGCCACGCTGTCGCCGTCGACAACCTGCGCTCGCAGGGCTACCTGCGGGTGCTGGCCGACGGGCGGGAGCTCTACCTTCCCGACCTCGAGGCGGCGGAGGAGGACGCGGACGGCGACGCCGACGGCGCGGACGACGGGCCGGACGGCGTCCCCGACCTCGCCGCCGCCGACGAGCTGCTGGTGGTCGTCGACCGGCTCGCCGTCGACCCGGACGAGCGCGAGCGGCTGGCCGACGCGCTGGCGGCCGCCTTCGCGGAGGGGGAGGGCGCCGGCCTGGTGCTGACCGCCGAGCGCGGCCCGGACGGCGGCGTCCGGATCGGCGAGCGCCGCAGCTTCACCGAGGCCTTCCGGTGCGACGGCTGCGGGCGCGAGTTCGAGGAGCCCCGGCCGGCGCTCTTCAGCTTCAACAGCCCGGCCGGCGCCTGCCCGGAGTGCAACGGGTTCGGCGCCACGCTGGAGTACGACCTCGACCTCATCGTGCCCGACCCCGACCGGCCGATCGGGGACGGGGCGCTCGACCCGATCTCCAAGCCGCGCTACGCGGACCGCCGCCGGGCGCTCGACGCCCTCCTCGACGACCGGGGCGTCGACCCGGCCACCCCCTGGTCGGAGCTGCCGGAGGCGCTGCGCGAGGAGCTGCTCGAGGGGAGCGAGGCATACGAGGGCGTGCTCCCCTTCCTCCGGTCGCGCGAGAGCAAGAAGTACAAGCGCTACATCCGCGTCTTCCTCCGGCAGTACCAGCGCCCGGTCCGCTGCGGCGCGTGCGGCGGCGCCCGCCTCCGGCCGGAGGCGCTCCACGTCCGGATCATGGGCGACCACGTCGGCGAGGCCTCGGCCCGCTCGGTCTCCGACCTGCTGGCCTGGATGCGTGAGCTCGAGCTGGAGCCGTTCGAGCGCAAGGTGGCGGAGCGGATCCTCGAGGAGCTGATCGACCGGCTCGACTTCCTCGACGCCGTGGGGCTCGGCTACCTGACTCTCGACCGGCGCGCCCGCACGCTCTCGGGCGGGGAGATGCAGCGGATCCGGCTGGCGAGCTGCCTCGGCAGCCGGCTCGTGGACACCCTCTACGTGCTCGACGAGCCGACCATCGGGCTCCACCCCGACGACGTCGACCGTTTCCTCGACGTCCTCCTCCGGCTCCGCTCCGGCGGCAATACCGTGCTGATGGTGGAGCACGAGACGGCCGTGATGCGGGCGGCCGACCACCTCGTCGAGCTCGGGCCCGGGTCGGGCGAGAACGGCGGCGAGGTGGTCTTCGAGGGGAGCTTCGGCGAGCTGGTCGGCGCCGACACGACGACCGGGCGCCTGCTGGCCGGCCGCGGCGAGGAGCGCTCCCGGGAGCGGCGCGAGCCGGGACCGTCCTGGCTGCGGCTCCGGGACGCCCGGCTCCACAACGTCCGGGGGGTGGACGTCGAGATCCCCCTCGGTCGGCTCACCGTCGTGACGGGCGTCTCCGGCGCGGGCAAGTCGACCCTGGTCGCCGACCTCCTCTTCCACGCGCTCGAGCGCGAGCTGGAGGGCGAGTCGAGCGCAAAGGAGCACCTCGGCGAGGACACCGGCAGCTACGAGGCGCTCGAGGGGACCTCCTCCCTGGAGGAGGTGGTGATGGTCGACCAGAGCCCGATCGGGCGCACCCCCCGCTCGGTCCCGGTGACCTACATCGACGCCTTCACGCCGATCCGCGAGCTCTTCGCCGAGCAGCCGCTGGCCCGGAGCCGCGGGTACGGGCCCGGCCACTTCAGCTTCAACGTCGAGGTCGGCCGCTGCCCCGACTGCAAGGGCACGGGGGAGGAGGAAGTGGAGATGGTCTTCATGGCCGACGTCTCCACGCCGTGCGAGCGCTGCGGCGGCAAGCGATTCCGACCGGAGGTGCTGGAGGTGGAGTACCGCGGGCGCTCCATCCACGACGTGATGCGGATGACCGTGGACGGTGCGATCCGCTTCTTCCTGAAGCAGGATCGGGTCGGGCAGGCCCTCTGGCAGCTCCAGCGGGTCGGCCTCGGCTACCTCCGGCTGGGCCAGCCGGCCACGACGCTCTCGGGCGGCGAGGCCCAGCGGCTGAAGGTGGCCCGCGAGCTGGCGCGCGCGTCGGGACGGGGGAACCGCATCTACATCCTCGACGAGCCGACGGTGGGCCTCGGCCTCGGCGAGATCGCCACCCTCGTCCGGGTGCTGGACCAGCTCGTGTCGGCCGGCCACACCGTGCTGGTGGTCGAGCACGACCTGGAGGTCGTCCGGAACGCCGACTGGGTGCTGGACATGGGCCCCGGCGCCGCCGACCGGGGCGGGGAGATCGTGGCCGCCGGACCGCCCGAGGCGGTGGCGGCCGTGGAGGCGTCCCGGACCGGCGCCCACCTCCGGCGACACATGGAGGAGCGGGGGCGGCGGGCGGGCTGATCCGGCGGCGCTGCGGGGCGCCCCCGGTCCCGTGGCCGCCGCCGTTCCCGGTCCGCCGACGGGGCCGGTTCAACGCGGATCCGCCCCGACCTGTTTCGATGGACGGACGACCGGCGACCGACGGCCGTCCGAGCGCATCATCCGACCGAGCCGAACACTCCGAACGACGACACGGGAGATCGCGATGAGGCACCTCCTCCGTGGAGGAGCGGCGGTCCTGGCCCTCCTCGTGGCGGCCGCGGGAGCGGACGCCCAGGCCGCCGGGCAGGAGGCCCGGGACGCTGGCCGGATCGACTACGAGACCTACCGGTTGGACAACGGCCTCCGGGTGATCCTCTCGGAGGACCACTCCACCCCGGTCGCGGCCGTGAACGTCTGGTACGACGTGGGGGCGCGTGACGAGCGTCCGGGCCGCTCCGGCTTCGCCCACCTGTTCGAACACATGATGTTCCAGGGGTCGGCGAACGTCGACAAGGCCGAGCACCTGACCATGGTCGAGAGCGTGGGCGGCTCGGTCAACGGCACCACCAGCGAGGACCGGACGAACTACTTCGAGACGGTGCCCGCCAACCGGGTCAACCTGGCGCTCTGGCTCGAGGCCGACCGGATGCGGTCGCTGGCGGTGACCGAGGAGAACCTCCAGAACCAGACCGAGACGGTGAAGGAGGAGCGCCGCCTCCGGGTGGACAACCAGCCCTACGGCAAGTCCTTCCTGCAGTTCACGACGATGCCCTACGACTCGGCCACCTGCTTCGGCTACGCGCACTCGGTCATCGGGTCGATGGACGACCTGAACGCGGCCACCGTCGAGGACGTGCGCTCCTTCTTCGACACCTACTACGCCCCCAACAACGCCACCCTCACCGTGGTGGGCGACTTCGAGCCCGAGCGGGTGAAATCGATGATCGAGCGGTACTTCGGAGACATCGAGAGCTCCGAGCCCCCGCCGTCGGTGGAGTGCGAGGTCGACTACTCGGCCGGCTTCCGGGTCGACACGATCCGCGACACCAACGCCAACCTGCCGGCGGTCTTCTGGAGCTACCGGGTCCCGAGCCACGACGCGCCGGGCTCGCGCGCCCTCGAGCTGCTGGCGTCCCTCTTCGGCCAGGGCGAAAGCTCGCGACTCCACCGGACGCTGGTGAAGGAGACCGGCGCCGCCGCGCAGGTGAACGGCTTCATGAGCTCCCGGCGCGGTCCCGGGCTGTTCGCCGGCTTCGCGATCGCCAACCAGGGCGTCGGCGCCGACTCGCTGCTCTCGCTCGTCCAGTCCGAGGTCGAGCGGCTCCGGACGGAGCCGCCCACGGCCGCGGAGCTGGAGAAGGCGAGGAACGACCACGAGGCGAGCACGATCATGGGCCGCCAGCGGGTCCTCTCCAAGGCCGAGGCGCTCCAGCACTTCGCCCACTTCCACGACTCGCTGGACGAGATCGACACCGACCTCGGCCAGTACATGGCGGTGACCCGTGAGGACCTCCGCCGGGTGATCGACGAGTATCTGAACCGCGACAACCTCTCGGTGGTGGTCACGCTGCCCGCCGCCGATTCGGACCAGGAGTGAGGGGACGATGATGCGTGCGATCCGGACGACCTTCGCCGCCGCGGCCGCCCTCGGCCTCGCGCTGGCCGCCGGCGCCCAGGCGCAGGCCCAGGAGCAGGCCGAGCAGGAGACGGGCTACCCGACCGAGCCGCCGCCGGCGCTCGAGGCGACCGACGTCGCCTTCCCGGCCGTCGCGCAGGACACGCTCTCCAACGGCCTGCGGCTCGTCGTGGTGGAGAACCGCGAGCAGCCCGTCGTCTCCGTCCGACTCTACGTGCCGGCAGGAGAGGTGTCCGATCCCGAGGGCAAGACGGGCGTCGCGAACCTGACGGCCAGGGTCCTGGACAAGGGGACCGAGAGCCGCACGGCCGCCGAGATCGCCTCGACCGTGGAGGGTGTGGGGGCCTCGCTCGACGTGGGCGCCTCCGACGACTACGGCTTCGTCTCCGCGTCGTCGCTCACGAAGCACCTCCCGACGGTGATGGAGGTGTTCGCCGACGTCGTGCGCCGCCCGACCTTCCCGGAGGAGGAGTTCCAGAACGAGAAGCGGCGGATGCTCTCGAGCCTGGAGGTCCAGCTCGGGCAGCCGGGCGTGCTCGCCTCGCGGCAGTTCCGGTCGCAGGTGTACGGCGCCCACCCCTACGCCGAGGAGCCGACGCCCGCGTCGGTCGAGGGCGTGACGCGGGCCGACCTCGAGGCGTTCCACGCCGAACGCTACACGCCCCGGGGCGCGCTGCTGGTGGTGGCCGGCGACGTCGGCGCCGGGGAGGCGCGGGCCATGGCCGAGGAGCGCTTCGGCGACTGGAGCGTGGACGCTGCCCACGAGCCCGCCATGCCCGACCCGCCGGCGCGCGACTCCACGCGTATCTACCTGGTCCACCGGCCCGGCTCGGTGCAGTCGAACATCTGGATCGGCCACCTGGGCGTGCGGCCGGGCAACGAGGACGCCCACGCGATCGACGTGATGAACCGCATCCTGGGCGGCGGCGCCAACGCGCGCCTCTTCCTGATCCTCCGGGAGGAGAAGGGGTGGACCTACGGTGCCTACAGCCGCTTCACCTCCCCCCGGCACCAGGGCTACTTCGCGGCGACGGCCGAGGTGCGCACGCCGGTCACCGACAGCGCCCTGCTCGAGATGATGCGTCAGCTCGACCGCATCCGGGAGGAGGCGGTGCCGGAGGAGGAGCTGGCCGACGCGAAGAACTACCTCACCGGCCATTTCCCGCTCGAGATCGAGACGCCGAGCCAGGTGGCCTCGCAGGTGTCCGACGCGATGCTGCGCGGTCTCGGCCTCGGCTACCTCGAGAGCTACCGAAGCGCGATCTCCGCGGTGGACGCGGAGCAGGTGCAGGCGGCCGCCCGCGAGTACGTCCGGCCCGACCGGGCAGCGATCGTCGTGGTGGGCGACGCGACGCAGATCTACGAAGATCTCGAGGGGATCGCGCCCATCACCCTCTACGACACCGAGGGCGACGAAATCTCGCGTTCGGACCTGGAGGTCCGGCGGACGGACGTCTCGCTGTCGGCCGACCGGATCCGTACGGGGAGCTTCGGCTACGACGTCGTCGCCGGCGGGCGGTCCCTCGCCACCCTGGGCCTGACGATCGAGCGGACCGACGGCGGCAACGTCGTCCTCACCCGGGAGCTCTCCGGCGCCATGGGCGATCAGACGACGCGCATGGAGGCGACCGCCGGGCTGGAGCCGGTCTCGGTGAGCCAGGAGGGGCGGATGGGTCCCGTCCAGACACGCAAAGAGCTCACGTACGGGGACGGGCGGGTCACCGGCACCGCCATGGTGCCGAAGCAGCCCGCCGGAGGGCAGGGCGGACAGCGGCGCGGCGGGCCGGAGATGGAAGAGGTCCAGGTCGACACCACGTTCGCCGAGGGCGCGGTCGACTCCGAGATGGTCCTCCCCGTGGTGCTCGCGAGCCCGATCGACGCCGAGCTCGACCTCCGGGCGCCCCTCTTCCGGGCCGGTCGGAGCACGAGCCAGCTGACGGCGACCGCCGGGGACACCTCCACCGTCGAGGTGCCGGCCGGCACCGACCGGGTCAGCGCCGACGACCAGTCGACCGGCGAGCAGCGCTTCACGCTCTACGTGACCCGCGAGGCGCCCCCCCGGCGGGGGTAGCAGGAGATCGTCGGTCAGCCCGTGTCCTTCGAGCTGACGTCGGTCGGCGAGGCCGCCGAGGGCGAGTCGGTCGACGGCGAGGCCGCCGAGGACGACGCCGGCGGCGACGACGCCGGCGGCGAGGGAGGCGCCTGACGGACGGCGCCCCCGGGAGCGCCCGGCCCAGCGTCTCGGTCCTCCTCCCCTGTCGGGACGCCGAGGACCACCTGCCGGCGTGCATCGAGAGCCTCGAGGGCCAGACCCTCGAGGGGTTCGAGGTGCTGGCCGTCGACGACGGCTCCCGCGACGGGACCGGCGGGCTGCTGGCCGACTGGAGCCGGCGGGACCCCCGTGTGCGGGTCCTCGCGGGCGGTGACGGCCTGGTGCCCTCCCTGCAGGCGGCCGCCGCGTCGGCTCGGGCGCCGCTGCTGGCCCGGATGGACGCCGACGACGTCGCCCGCCCCCAGCGTCTGGAGCGCCAGGCCGCCTTCCTCGAGGAGCGCCGCGAGCTGGCGGCCTGCGGGACCGGCGTCCGGTACGTGCCGCGCTCCCGGACGGGCGAGGGCTACCGCCGGTACGAGCGCTGGCTGAACGGCCTGCGCGAGCCCGACGACCTCCGCCGGGCGCTCTTCGTCGAGTGCCCGGTGGCCCACCCCACCCTCGTGATCCGCCGCTCGGCCTTCCGGGCCGTCGGCGGCTACCGGGACCGGGGCTGGCCGGAGGACTACGACCTGCTGCTCCGGCTGCACGCGGCCGGGATGCGGGCGGCCAACCTGTCGGCCGTGCTGCTCGACTGGCGGCTCCACGTCGGGAACCGGAGCCGCAGCCACCCGGCCTACGCCCCGGAGGCGTTCCGCCGATGCAAGACGCACTTCCTGGTCGAGCACTTCCTCCCGGCCGAGCGGACCCTCGCGATCTGGGGCGCCGGACGTCGGGGCAAGCCGCTCGCCCGGGCGCTGGCCGACGCCGGGCGACCCCCGGCCTGCTTCGTCGACCTCGACCCGGGCAAGGTCGGACAGCGGATCCACGGCGCGGTCGTTCTGGATCCCGCCGGATTCGAAGAGCGGTATGCGTCCCCCGGTTCGGCGGAGGACGCCTACGTGCTCGGTGCCGTGGGAGCTCCCGGGGCGCGCGAGGAGATCCGCTCGGTGTTGCGGGCCACCGGCCGCATCGAGCTTCGCGATTTCCGGATGGTCGCGTAGCGCGCTCGGGACCGGCTCGGAGCGCCCCCTCGCGGCGCGCTCTTTGCTCCCTGGTGTGGACCGTATCAATAACGATTATCGATTATTCGCGACCGACCGACGGAGGAGGAGACCGATGACCGACGCACAGCGGCAGGAGTTGATCGACGGCCTCAACGAGGACCTCGCCGCCGAGTACCAGGCGGTGATCTTCTACCTGGTCGGCGCACAGCTCATGACGGGCGCCAACCGTCCCGAGCTCAAGGAGCTGTTCGAGGCCGAGATCCAGGACGAGATCGGACACGCCCAGTTCCTGGCGGGCAAGATCATCTCGCTCGGAGGCGAGCCCACCACCGAGCCCCGGCCGGTGGACCTCGGGGGCTCGAACCGCGAGCGCATCGAGCTCGCACTCGAGGCCGAGAGCGAGACGATCGAGCGGTACGAGCGGCGGGCGCGCCTGGCCGAGGAGGCCGGCGAGACCGGGCTCCAGGTGCGGCTCGAGGACCTCGTCGCCGACGAGACCGAGCACCGGGACGAGATGGAGCTCATCCTCAGGGACTACATCGACTGAGCGTGGTCGCATGCCGGCCCGCCGACCGCCGAGCGCGGTGGGCCGGGAAGCGACGTTCCCTCCTCGCACCATCGAGCTGTACACGTACAACTGCATGGTGCACCTGTACGGACTGTACGTGTACAGCTCGATGGTCGTGTGAGGCACCCCCGCCCCTCGAGTCGGGACGCCGTCGACGGCCCGCGGCCTCACGCTCCGCGCCCGCCTGCGCGCGTTCGCGGCACAGGTTGAAAACCGCTATATTGCAGGCTTCCCGCGAGCCCGGAGCCGAGGCGCGTCCGCGGTCCGCACGGACGGCCCTCGGGAGCCCTCCGATCGCGGGTCGGCGCCCCGCGAGCGCCGCGGGATCCCCCGCCTGATTCACCCGACACACGAGGGAGCATGAGCACCGGCGAAACCATGGAGCGCATCGAATCGCGGCTCCTCGAGGAGGAGATGCGCGAGTCGTTCATCGACTATTCGATGAGCGTGATCGTGCAGCGCGCCCTCCCGGACGTCCGCGACGGCCTCAAGCCCGTGCACCGCCGCATCCTCTACGCGATGCAGGAGCTCGGGCTGGCGGCCAACCGTCCCTACAAGAAGAGCGCGACGGTGGTGGGCGAGGTGCTGGGGAAGTACCACCCCCACGGCGACGCGGCCGTCTACGACTCGCTCGTGCGGATGGTCCAGGAGTTCTCGCTCCGCTACCCGCTGGTGGACGGGCAGGGAAACTTCGGCTCGATCGACGGCGACAGCGCGGCGGCCTACCGCTACACCGAGGCGCGGCTGGCCGCCGCGGCCGGCGAGATGCTGCGGGACATCGAGAAGGAGACGGTCGACTTCAGCCCCAACTTCGACGACCGGCTCCAGGAGCCCGACGTCCTCCCCTCCGGGATCCCGAACCTGCTGGTGAACGGCTCCTCCGGGATCGCCGTGGGGATGGCGACCAACGTCCCGCCCCACAACCTCCGCGAGATCGTGGCTGCC
>CAZEUW010000096.1:0-8934 GCA_964515425.1 uncultured Gemmatimonadota bacterium
CGGCCCGCCCCGATCGGCTTTTCGGTCGGCCATCCCGACATCACCGCCGGTACGATCGGCGCTCGGGTCGCGGACGGCGAGGACGTCTTCGTTCTCAGCAACAACCACGTCCTGGCCAACTCGAACGAGGCGAGCATCGGCGATCCCACGCTCCAGCCCGGGCCCGCCGACGGAGGCACCGATCCGGACGACCGGATCGGCACCCTCGCCGACTACGAGCCCATCGACTTCGAGAACGACAACGAGATGGACGCGGCGATCACGAGCACGACGACGGACGACGTCGGGTTCGAGACCGCCTCCGACGAGGGCTACGGGACGCCGGGCACTTCGGTCACCTCGGCCAGCGTCGGCATGGCGGTCCAGAAGTACGGCCGCACGACGGGCCACACGATCGGCGAGGTCGCCGAGACGAACGTCACGATCTCGGTCTGTTACGAAACGCGAGGGCCCTTCATGTGCGCGAGGGCGGCGACGTTCACGGACCAGATCGCGATCTCGCCGGGCGACTTCAGCGGCGGCGGCGACTCGGGCTCGCTGATCGTCACCCACGACGGGAACGCGAACCCCGTCGGCCTCCTCTTCGCGGGCAGCTCCACGCGAACGATCGCCAACCCCATCGGGCCGGTGCTGAACAGGTTCGGCGTCGAGATCGACGTCGACAGCGGCGACACCGGCGGCGACACCAACAGCCCGCCGACGGCGTCGTTCACCTCGGACTGCACGGACCTGAGCTGCGCCTTCGACGGCTCGGGCTCCTCCGACTCCGACGGCTCGATCGCCAGCTACGACTGGGACTTCGGGGACGGGGCCACCGGCACCGGCGATACCGTCTCCCACACCTACGACGCGGGCGGCACCTACACCGTGACCCTCACCGTCACCGACGACGACGGCGCCACCGACTCGGAGAGCCAGGACGTCACGGTGAGCGAGTCGACGGCCGCGCTCGACGTGACCGGCATCGACCCGTCCTCGATGCTCGCCGGTTCCACGGTCGACGTGACGATTTCCGGCACCGGCTTCGTGGACGGAGCGGACGTAATCCTCGAGAATGGCAGCGGTGCCGCTCCTGCGGTCTCGAATGTCGCCTTCGTGGACGAAACCACATTGACCGCCACGATCAGCTCGAAGAGTGGCGGCCCCCCACGCGATCGTGTTTGGGACGTCCGCGTGACCAACCCGGACGGAAGCTCCGATGTCCTCGTCGGCGGGTTCACCGTCACTCCGTAGGCGGCGGCATTCGTGACGCGAGCGAGCTCCGGTCGGATCAACGACCGCGACGAGCCCCGCCCGGCCGTGGCCCTCGCGGCCGCGGTCGGGCTGGGCGTGGCGGCCCTCCTGGCGGCCTGCGGCACGTCGCAGCCCGGAAACGGGTCCGGCGCGGAGGTCGATGACTCGATGGACGGTCCCTCGATCGAGGAGACGCTGGAGGCGAAGACCCCCGGGTGGATGGCGCTCGCCGGCGTCGAGGGCACCGGCATCGGGCGCTGCGACGGGGCGCCCTGCATCAAGGTCTTCGTCCGGTCGGAGACCGACGAGCTGCGGGCGGCGATTCCGGACAGCGTCGACGGCCATCCGGTCCGCCTCGAGGTGACCGGCCGCTTCGAGCCGCGATCGCCCCCTGGAGACAGCGGCGACGGGGGCTGAAGGGCGGCCCGAAGGAGGCACACGAGGCACCGCCGCCGGCCCCTCAGGGCGCGAAACGCTGCAGGACCGGGACGGCCGCGAGGCGAAAGGTGTCCCGTGACACGAACTTGTGCACCCGCCGACCTTCGGGCGGCCGCAGGGCTTCGAGGTCTTCGGGACGCGCCCCGGCGGAACGGAGCCGCTCCAGGATCGCCGACAGGTCGACGCCTCCGAGCTCCTCGATCTGGGCCGCGTCCAGGAGCAGGCCGACGGTGACCTCCGCCTCGCTCGCCGCGGTCTCGCTCCATCGCCACAGCATGCCCCAGCGGTCGGCGAGGTCGGCCGCACCGATCCGGATCGGCACCCGCTGCTCGCCCACGCCCAGCTCGATCACGGTGTCGAGGACGAAGGCGCGCGTCGCGACGTCGGGGTCGTCGACGCGTTCGGGCGTCAGCGTGAGCCGGAACCGGTAGCTCCCCGCGCGGCGAACCGTGGCCGGCAGGCCGATCTCCAGCTCCCCGGGGGTCACGTTCGCCTCGAGGCCCCGCAGCGTCAGCGAGCGCTCCACGCGACCCCGCAGCTCGTCGCCCGACCTCCGCGCCCGCTCGCCGGCCTCCGCCGCGCTCCGCCACGCCAGGCCGGCGACGGCGCCCCCGGCCGCCAGCGCCACGGCGCCGGTCACCAGGGCCGGCCGCAGGGACCATCGGCGCCGGCTCCACTCGACCGCGAGCGCGGTCACCAGCAGGAAGGTGAGGAAGCGGAAGGCGACCACGGCCATGAAGTAGCCGCCCAGCCCGGGCTCGGGGGCGAGCCACAGGATCGCCGCGTCGAGGCCGCTCCCGAGCGCCGCGAGCACGAGGCCCACGACGATCCGGAGCAGAAGGACGGCGGGGAGCACCGCCAGGCCGAGGACTCCGGCCAGCAGGTACCGGCGCGTGCCGTCCCGGAGGTGCGCGATCAAGGGACCGGCCTCGTCACGTCCCTACAAACAGAACGCCCCGGCACGAAGCCGGGGCGCTCTGAAGCTCTGCGATCCGACGGAGTCGGAGCTTCGCGAATTACTCCTCGACCTTCTTGACCCCCTTCGCGGCGGGTCCACGGTCGTTCTGGACGACCTCGAACTCCACCTTGTCACCCTCTGCGAGGGTCTTGAAGCCCGGCATCTGGATCTCGCTGTGATGGACGAAGCAATCGCTCTCGCCCCCCTCCAGCGTGATGAAGCCGAAGCCCTTCTGATCGTCGAACCACTTGACGGTGCCCTTAGCCATGAAACGTGTTCCTTTAGTTGCGTGCATTCGTGTGACATGAAAAAAGCGGCCCTCCCGTCGAATGCTCCGGGAGACCCGCAACCTGTTTCGATCGGATACCTCATGCACGTCCCTGTTTCCGGACGCGGACTCCAGAATACGTCGCGCGGCCCCATCGCGCAAGGGGGGCGTCGCGAGCTCCACCCGTCCGTGCGGGCCACTCGGACGGTGCCCCCTGTTCCGGGAGACGACGCCCGCATATGGCTTTCGTGAGGCGACGCCTCCCGGCCCGCCCGACGCGGCGCCGGGAGAGGAACCGTGAAGAGGAGACGAGATCGTGTGTCGGAGCCATGTCGCGTCGCGGACGGCGGGGCGGACGTGAGTGAGCCGCGGACGGCGGGATCGGGCCGCCGCTTCGAGCTCGTGGTGATGCGGCTCCGTCCTCCCACGCCCCGGACGGAGGGGCTGATCGCCAAGCACGCCTCGTCGAACAGCTACCACTGGCTCCTCGTCACCGGTCGTCAGCACGCCGTGCCCGAGAAGCTCGGCCGCCTGCTCGCCGTGGCCTACCTGGACGAAGCCAGCGGAATGCTCGGCCGCGGTGATCCCCGATGGGCGGTCCCCCGGGCCTACCTGCGCTCGGGCGGATCGTTGGAGACCACCGATCGGCCCCGATGGGACGACCCGCCGCTCGCCGAGGAGGTGCTGCTGGAGCTCGAGCGGATCGCGGCCTGGCTCGAGGCGGCCCAGCTCCCCTATCTCGAACGGCTCCAGGCCGGGATCAGGACGTCGCCTCCCCCCGTCGGCTTCGAGCGGCTGACGGCGGAGGAGGCCCGGCAGCGGGGCGTGAGCGACCCCACCGGCCGAGCCCTGCTGGCACCGGATCCCCCGCCCGTGGTCACGCGGACGGCGTCGCGGTCGCCCTCCTCCGCGTCTGGCTCCGACCGGCTGGAGGAAGCGTGGGAGCGGCTGCCCTGGAGTCGCTTCTCGGCCTCCCGCTGACCGGACGGCCGGACCGGCCGGGTGTCGGGGAGCCGAACCGCGACCATCGCGTAGGCGGCGGGCGGCGGGCCGGCCGCGTCGCCGGCTCCGTCGACCGACGCGTCCACGAACAGGTAGCCCGCGGCGCCTGGACCGCCCCTGGCGAGGCACGCGACCAGACTGACGAGCACGACCAGCCGCACCTTCATCGGGGAGCGCACCCCGGCCCGGAGCCGGACCGCGGAGGCCACTCGTAGGCGTCCTCCCTCTCCGCTGCCTCGTTCGACTTCCCGCTCCAGCTCTCCACGTCCACGCGGATCACGCTCGTACGCGCCAGCTCGTCGTCCGTCACGTCGCGGTAGTCGCGCCCCGGTCGAAGGTGGGGGGCGTACCGCCGGAGGAGCGATCGCAGCGCACGGCGGGCCTCCCCGGGATCCTCGACCAACGAGGCATGCCCGACGAGGACCACCGACCGGTACTCGGCGCTGAAGGCGAGGGCGGTCTCGGCGGGCAGCAGTCGTCCGAGTCGAAAGGCGCAGAAGGCGACGCGAGGGTTCGTCTCGACTGCGCGACGCGTGCGGCCGGCAGCGGCGGTGTGGAGGTAGAGCCGGGCGCCTTCGGGGTCGAAGACGAACAGGTTCGGATTCAGGTGTGGGGCGTCCTCTCCCGACGCGGCGAGCACACCGACGGCCAGCTCGTCGAGCAGGGCGGCGACCGCCGTCGGATCGGACGCGGCGCGGTCCCGACGCCGCATCGGACGGAGCGGGACCTCGGCCGACGCCGCCGGGCACCCGCCGGCGCTTCCGCGTCGTCTCGAGGATCCTGCTTTCTCGGATCGCATCGCCGGCCCTTTCCCCGTGGTCGAGGGGATCGTAGGGTCCGATCGGTGTTCATGGTAGATCCAATTTGCACAGAATCGAGCATACCAATTCGATGCTGATCCCCCTCGACGGCTCGGGCCCGCTCTACGTCCAGGTGTATCGCGCCATCCGCGAGGCCATCCACGAGGACCGGCTGCGGCCGGGCGACCGCCTCCCGGCCACGCGGGAGCTCGCCGATCGGCTCGACGTCTCCCGCACGGTGGCGCTCGAGGCGTACCGGCAGTTGCGGGCCGAGGGCTACGTGGAGGCCCGGGTCGGAGCGGGCACCTACGTCGCCGAGGTCGAGACGGATCGGCTCGCCCGTCCGGGTCCCGACGATGCGCACGATCCGGGATCGTCCGAAACGGCGCGCCCGGACTGGTCGTCCCTCGTCGACCGGCTGCCGGAGCCCGAGATCCCCTTCCCTCCCACGGAGGACCGTCGGGAGGACGTCGTCGACTTCCGTGTGGCCCGGCTCTCGGAGGAGGACTTCCCCGCTCGCGCCTGGGGCCGCCTGCTGGCCCGGCACGGCCGCAGGATGCCGCGCGACTACGGCGACCACCGGGGGGATCCCGGGCTGCGCTCCCAGATCGCGGCCTACCTGGAGCGGTCGCGCGGCGTGGCGTCGGACCCGGAGCACGTCGTCGTCACGGCCGGCGCGCGCCAGGCGTTCGACCTGCTGGGCCGACTCCTGCTGGAGGGGGGAGACGCGGTGGTGGTCGAGGAGCCCTGCTACAGCGACGCACGGGCCTGCTTCACGGCGACCGGGGCCCGGGCGATCCCGGTACCCGTGGACGCAAGGGGCCTCGTCGTCGACCGTCTGCCGCGCAGGGACAGCGTGGGGCTCGCCTACGTCACGCCTTCGCACCAGTTCCCGACCGGCGGCGTCCTGCCCGTCGGACGCCGGACCGAGCTGCTGCAGTGGGCGGAGGAGCGCGACGTCTTCGTGGTCGAGGACGACTACGACTCGGAATTCCAGTTCGACGTCCGCCCCGTGCCCGCGCTGAAGGCGCTCGATCGGAGCGGGCGCGTCCTCTACGTGGGCACCTTCGCCAAGGTGCTGAGCCCCGACCTGCGCCTCGGCTACGTCGTGCTGCCCGGCCCGGTGCTGGGGCCGTTCCTCGCCCTGAAGCGGATGAGCGACCGGCAGTGTCCGATCTTCCTCCAACGCGCGTTGGCGGAGTTCATGGAGGAGGACGGCTTCGACCGTCACCTGCGCCGAAGCCGCAAGCGGCACGGGGAGCGACGACGCGCGCTCGTCGAGGCGGTCGAGCGCGGGCTCGACCGGGCGGAGATCGCGGGCAGCGAGGCGGGCCTGCACGTGCTGCTGAGGCTGCCGGAGCTGGGCCCGGACCGCAGCGCGGAGCTCGCCCGGCGGGCCGCCGAGGCCGGCGTCCTGCTGTTCACGGCCGACGAGCACTACATGCAGCAGCCGGCGTGCGCCGAGCTGCTCGTCGGCTACGCCGCGCTGGAGGAGGAGGCCATCGAGGAGGGGGTCCGTCGACTGGCGGCCGTCGTGGAGGCGGTCAGCGCGGAACCACGCCCACGATCCTGAGCGGGGCTCCCGAGCCACCCGCGATCTTCATCGGGAGTGCCACCACGTAGGCGCCCGCCGGCGGGAGCTCGCCGAGCCGGGCCACGTTCTCGAAGCCCGGGACGCCCGCGCCGTAGAGGATCCGGTGGGCCATGAAGTCCTCGGACTGCCCGTGGTCGATGCTCGGCGTGTCCAGGCCGACCGCCGCCACCGAACGCCGCTCGACCAGCCATCGGGCGGCGTCGGGGTGGAGCCCCGGAAAGTGCAGCTCGGGCACCGCCTCCGGTCCGCGCCGCGCCGTCCCGAGATAGCGCTCGGCCGCCGGCCATCGCTCGCCCCATCCCGTCCGCAGCAGGACGATCGCGCCCTCGGGGATGCGGCCGTGCGCCTCCTCCCAGGCCCGAAGATCATCGACCGTGACCCGATAGTCCGGGTCGCGCTCGGCGGCGGCGGAGACGTCCACGACCACCGCCGGTCCCATCAGCCGCTCCAGGGGCACCTCGTCCGCCGTCATGCCGCCCTCGTGGAAGTGGACCGGAGCGTCCATGTGGGTCCCGCCGTGCTCGGCCGCCGAGAAGCGATACGCCGAATAGTAGTAGCCTCCCTCGGTCATGCCCTCGGACACCGTGTCGAGGGCGAACCGCTCCGCCGTGGGCCAGTAGATCGCGTTCTCGTCGAAGTCGTGGGTCAGGTCGATCCACCGGGCGCTGTCCCCTGTGAGGATCGCGCGGGCGGCCTCGTTCGCGGCGGCGGTCGCCGGATCGCCGTCGCCCGCGGGCTCCGGGCCACAGCCGGCGGCGGCCGCGGTGGCGGCGAGGAGGGCCAGGCCGGCGAGACGTCGGGGCGGCATTCGCATGTCGTGTGCTCCCTGCGGTGGGCGCGGTCGACGCGGACGAAGCGCAAGCTAGGACCGCCTCCCTCGTCAGCCCAGCGGAGCCGGGCGTGCGACGGGGACGCGCGGCCGGGTACAATGGTGCCGAGCGACCCCGAGCACACCAGACGGGAGGTCCGCATGGCCAGCGAGCGACGCGTCGGCACCGTGACGCACTACTTCGACGAGCCCGGAGTCGGCGCCCTCGACCTGCAGGAGACGATCGAGGTCGGCGACACCCTGCGGTTCGAGGGTCACACGACCGGGTTCTCTCAGGTGATCACCTCCATGGAGATCGACCACGAGTCGGTCGAGAGCGCGGGTCCCGGCGACGAGGTCGCGCTGAAGGTGAAGGAGCGCGTCCGCGAGGGCGACGTCGTCTACCGGGTCGGACGCGGCTGACGCCGCCTCCCCCGCCAGCCGGCCGCGAGCTCGCGGATCGGTACCGTCGGGCCCGGACGGATCCGGAGCTCGCCGTCCTCGAGGGTTTCCACGCCGTCAAGCACGCGCTCCGCTTCGACGCCGAGCTGCTGCACCTCGCGACCCCGGACCGTGAGCGTCCCCTCGGGCTCGCCCGATCGCTGGCGCCGGACCTGGTCGACGCGCTGGGACGGCGGCTGGACGAGGTCCCGGAGGAGCTCTACCGGGAGCTGACGCCCCGCCCCCCCGACTCGGGAGTGGTGGCGCTGGCCAGCCGTCCACGGATCCCGGCGGCCGAGATCCTCTCGGATTCGGCGCCACGGCCCGTGGTGCTCCTCGAGGCGCCGACCCACCTCGGCAACCTGGGCGCCGCCGTCAGGGTCGCGGCGGCCGCCGACGCTGCCGGGCTGATCGCCACCGGCGAGCACGACCCGTGGCACCCGGCCGCGCTGCGCGGATCTGCGGGCCTCCACTTCGCCGTGCCCGTCGGCCGGACGGAAGGGCTGTCGGACGCGCTCGGGGGGCGGAGCCTGGTGGCGATCGATCCCGAGGGCGAGCCCCTCGACGACGTCGAGATGCCGGAGCGCCCGCTCCTGGCCTTCGGCTCGGAGCGCCGGGGGCTCGAGGCCTCGACCCTCCAGCGTGCCGAGCTGCGCGTCCGCATCCCGATGCGGAGGGGCGTCTCGAGCCTGAACCTGGCCACGTCGGTGGCCGTCGTGCTCTACGCCGGTCGGCTCAGTCCCAATCGGGGGCCAGGCCCTCGGGCGAGATGAGCCGGCCGTCGGGTCGGGCGAGCTCGCCGATCCGGGACATCTCCCGTTCGCCGAGCTCGAAATCGAAGACCTCGCGGTTCTCCCGGAGGTGCTCGGGGTCCGAGGTGCGGGGGATGACGCCGACGCCCTCCTGCTGGATCAGCCACCGGAGCGCCACCTGGGGGGCGCTCTTGCCGTGGGACTCGCCGATGGCGGTCAACGTCTCGTCGCCGACGACCTCGCCGTGGGCCAGCGGGCAGTAGGCCGTGAACGCCATCCCGCGCTCCCGCGTGGCCGCGAGCAGCCGGTCCTGGCCCAGGTACGGATGGTACTCGGCCTGGTGGACGGCGAGCGGCGCGGTGGCGGCCTCCTCCGCCCGCTCGAGGAGGGCGTCGGTGAAGTTGCAGACCCCTACGTGCCGGGCGCGCCCCTCGTGGTGGGCCCGGCACAGCTCGCCGACGGTCGCCTCCAGGGAGGTCCGATCGAACCGGGGCCAGTGCAGCAGGAGCAGGTCGACGCGCTCGGTGCGGAGCCGCTCCAGGCTGTCCCCGACCGCGGTGCGGAAGTCCTCGGGCGGGTAGTCGTCCGGCCAGACCTTGGTGGTGAGGAAGACGTCGTCGCGGTCCACGTCCGACGTCTC
>CAZEUW010000097.1:0-8889 GCA_964515425.1 uncultured Gemmatimonadota bacterium
CGGCCGCGCCCGCGAGATCCCGGTCGGAGGCGAAGAAGAGCACCGAGACGCTGACGGCGTCGCCGCCCACGGGCGCGGCCGCGCCGCCGATCAGGCGGATGGCCGGGGCGCCCGGGCCTCGACCTTGTCGGAGGCCGTCCGCACCCAGGTGACGAAGCGATCGGCCGCCCCGTACTCGCGGAGGGTGGAGACCCGGACGCGCGTCCGCTCGCCGTCGTCGGGGTCGGGGAAGGCGGCGACGAGCAGGCTGCTCCGGAACGACGCGAACTCCACGTGCGTCTCCGACGCGTCGGAGATCGACATGTCGTGCACGGCCTCGGGCCCGGCGAAGAACTCCCGGGCCATCGCCAGCACCTCGGCCGGTGGCATGTCGGTGGTCGTCTCGCTCGTCATGACACCCTTTACGTCGCTCGGCGTTCGGCCCGGTCTCGGCGGCCGGTCGGGCCCGCTCGGCGGTTGACGGCCCGGCGCGTCGCCGGATAGGATGGCTCCGAGCCGCCGGTCGGCGGAGCGCCGTCGGACCGCGCGCTCCCCGTCGGCAAGCTATCCCGGCCCGATCCCCCGTTCAACGCGCTCGCCCGGTCCCGGAGGACCCCCCGTGGAGTACTCGGAGAACGTCGCCTCGCTCGAGCCCTCGGCCACCCTGGCCCTCTCCGCGCGGGCCCGGGCGCTCCGCGAGGAGGGCCGCTCGATCGTGGACCTCTCGGCGGGCGAGCCGACGTGGGGGACGCCGGACTACGCCGCCGAGGCGGGCATCGAGGCCATCCGGGCCGGCCGGACCGGATATCCGCCGACCGCCGGGATCCCCGAGCTCCGCGAGGCCGTCTCGCGATACCTCGCCGCCACCACCCGCCGGGGCGTGGACACGGACCGGATCCTCGTGAGCGCCGGGGTGAAGCAGGCACTCTTCAACTGCGTCTTCACCCTCTTCGGCCCCGGAGACGAGGTGCTGGTGCCGGTGCCCGCCTGGACCTCCTATCTGCCCCAGGTGCGCCTGGCCGGCGCCCGTCCGGTCCCCGTCCCGACCGCGTGGGACGAGGGTTTCCGACCCGACCCCGACCGTCTCGAGGACGCCCGCACCGAGCGGACGAGGGGGCTGCTGCTCAACAGCCCGGGCAATCCTACCGGCGCGGTGCTGGACCGGGACTCGCTGGACGCGGTCGTCCGATGGGCCGACACGCACGGGATCTGGGTGCTCAACGACGAGATCTACCGCCTGCTCCACTTCGGGGACGAGCCGGCCGCCTCCCTCCTCGACCTGCCCGAGCTGCCGGAGCGCTGGGTGGTGCTGGACGGCGTCTCGAAGTCGCTGGCGATGACGGGGTGGCGGATCGGCTTCGCCGCCGGACCGCAGGAGCTGATCGGCAAGGCGTCGGACCTGCAGAGCCAGACGACGTCGGGGGCGGCGGCCCCGTCCCAGTACGCCGCGGCGGCGGCCTTCGGGGACGAGGAGCGGAGGAAGCGTGCCGTGGAGGAGAGCCTCTCGCGGCTCCGGGCGCGACGCTCCGAGCTCGTCGACGGCCTCCGGGAGCTGCCGGGGCTCGAGGTGCGGCCACCGGACGGCGGCATCTTCCTCTTCGCCCGCGTCACCGGCGCACGCCCGTCGGCCGAAGTGGCCGACGAGCTCCTCGTGGACGCGGGGGTGGCCAGCGTACCCGGAGAGGCGTTCCACGGAGCCGGACACCTGCGCTTCAACTTCGCGGTCGAGCCCGACACCCTCGCGGAGGGGGTCCGCCGCGTCCGGGCCTGGTTCGAGGGCGGCTGAACGGCGGGCCCGGCGCCCGGCGCCGCGTCAGCTGGGCGGGCTCTCCTCCGGGTACTGCGATTCCTCGGCCACGAGCTCCTTCCACAGCTTCGAGGGCCGGAACACCGGCACCGCCCGCGGCGGGACGTCGACCGGCTCGCCGGTCCTCGGGTTCCGCGCCGTGCGGGCCTTGCGGTAGCGAACCTCGAAGGTGCCGAACCCCCGCAGCTCGATCCTGCGCTCGTCGGCCAGCGCCTGCTTGACCGCGTTGAGGAAGGCGTCGACCACCGAGGCGCAGTCCTTCTTGGTGACGCCCGGGCCGATGGCCTCGTAGATCTGGTCCACCAGGTCGGCCTTGGTCATCGTCATCTCCTTGCTGATGGGAGTCCCTTCTCGGGTTCGCGGGCTCCAGCGACGGAGGTCCGGCGGCGTGCGTCCGTCGGGCGCGTTCCTCCGCGCGCCGGGCTCACCTCCAGAGGTAGAGCAGCCTGGGTGACGAGAGCTCGCCGGCGGTCGAGACCCATCCCGCGACGCTCTCCCGAACTTCGGACGCTTCTTCACCGAGGACCAGGTCCAGGAGGTCCGGGCGGCGCTCGCCCGGACGAACGGTCCGAGGGTCCGCGCCGATGCCGGCCATGCGGCCCGCCGCGTCGATCGCCTCCGAGAGCGTGCCCACGCGGTCGATCAGGCCGTGACGGACCGCACGCTCGCCGGAGAAGACGCGACCGTCGGCCAGCTCGGCGGCCCGCCCCCGGCTCACGGGCCGCGCGTCCACGACCGCGTCCAGGAACTGGCCGTACGTGTCCTCGACCAGCGTCTGGAAGACCTCCCGGTCCTCGGCGTCCAGCGCCCGGAACGCCGAGCCCGCCCCCTTGTGCTCGCCGCTGCGCACGATCTCGACGCTGACCCCGGCTTTGCGCAACAGCTCTCGCGCGTCCGGGAACTGCATGATCACGCCGATCGACCCCGTGATCGAGCCGGGAAGCGCGTAGATGCTGTCGGCTGCCAGCGCGACGTAGTAGCCGCCCGATGCCCCGACGTCCCCGATCCAGGCGACCACGGGGCGGTCGTCCTCGGCGCGGCGTCTCCGGACCTCGCGGTAGAGCGACTGCGAGGCGCCGACGGTACCCCCCGGCGACCGGATCTCGAGCACGAAGGCGCGCACCGACTCGTCGCGCTCGAGACGCCGGAGACGTCGCAGGGCGCGCTCGGCCGACGCTCCCGTGATGACGCCCTCCACGGGAACGACGGCGACGCGGTCGCCGGCCGGGAAGAGGGGGACGGAGCCGTCCACCAGCGTCGCCGCCGCCAGGTAGGCCCCCGCCCCGAAGACGACGAAGAGGATGACGAGGGCGGCCAGGGTGGCGCGATTCCGATCGGACATCGTCTCCGGCGTCCGGGAGGCGGCCGGCGGCGCGGTGCCGCACGTTGAGCAGCAGCATCGACATCTGCTTCTGAGGCTTCAAGCTAGCCGCGATCGCTCGGGCGTGTCAATCGACGCCGAGGGAAGCCCGGAAGCGGTCGAACAGGTATCGGCTGTCGTGCGGACCGGGGGCCGACTCGGGATGATACTGGACGGCGAAGACGGGGAGCTCCCGATGGGCCAGCCCCTCGATGGTGCCGTCGTTGAGGTTTCGGTGCGTCACCTTCAGCTCCGGGGCCCCCGCGACCTCGCCGTCCGCCTCCTCGACGGCGAACCCGTGGTTCTGGGAGGTGATCTCGACGTCGCCGCTCTCGAGGTCGCGCACGGGATGGTTTCCGCCGCGATGGCCGTACGGGAGCTTGAAGCTGCGCCCCCCGAAGGCGCGCGCGACGAGCTGGTGTCCCAGACAGATGCCGAAGGTCGGCAGCCCGGCTCCGACGAGGGTCCGGAGCCGCTCGACCGCACCCGTCACGGCGTCGGGGTCGCCCGGCCCGTTCGAGACGAAGAGGCCCGCGGGCTCCATCGCCAGGATCTCCCGTGCGGGCGTCCCTGCGGGGAGCACCCGGACCCGGAAGCCGTCCTCCCGGAAGAGCTCGAGGCTCCGGCGCTTCACGCCGTAGTCCAGGCAGACGACGAGACCGCGCTCCTCTCCCGAGGGCGAGATCTCGTAGGGCTCGGCCACGCTGACCTCGGTCGCCAGGTCGCGTCCCGCCATGGGAGGCTCGGACTCGATGCGTGACCGCGCCTCGTCCAGCGGGAGGGAGGCGGGAGCCAGCACGGCCCGCATGGCCCCCTCCTCCCTTATGTGCCGGGTCAGCGCCCGGGTGTCGACCTCCGTGAGCGTGGGGACGGCGTGCTCGAGCAGGTATTCGGCGAGCGGTCCGGCGCCTCTCCCCGCGCCGCCGGAGAGTCGGCGGACCACGACGCCCGCGACCCAGGCACGGCGCGACTGGTCGTCCTCGGGACGGGTGCCGTAGACGCCGACCATCGGGGCGGTCATGACCACGATCTGCCCCGCGTAGGAGGGGTCGGTGAGCACCTCCTGGTAGCCCGCCATGTTCGTCGTGAAGACCGCCTCGCCGACGGACGCCTCTCCGACCGCGACGCGCCCCGGGAAGCGTGCACCGTCCTCCAGGAGCAGGTATCCTTCCGGCGCCCGGCGGCCGAGCAGGCCCCCGTTTGTGTCTCCCGTCACCCGCGACCCCTCGATCCGGTGCGATGACCTCCGACGAGCTCCCCGCTCCCGTCTACATCTACGCCGACGAGTCGTGCCTGGGCAACCAGTTCGAGGGTCGTGCCAACCCGGGCGGGGCGGCCGGGCTGATCGAGCAGTGGCGCGGCGACGAGGGATGGTACCGGAGGGACTTCTGGCGCTTCGAGCCGGACACGACCAACAACCGCATGGCCCTCGCCTCGGGCATCCTCGGCCTGTCCGCGCTGCGCGCCGCCTGTGACGTCGTCTTCGTCAGCGACAGCCAGTACCTGGTGAAGGGGATGCGCGAGTGGATCCACGGCTGGGCCGATCGCGGGTGGCGTCGCAGGGGGGGACGCCTCGAGAACGTGGAGCTCTGGAAGCGGCTCGCCGACGTCGCACGGCCGCACCGGGTGGACTGGCGCTGGGTCCGGGGTCACGCCGGCCACCCGAAGAACGAGTACGCGCATCACCTCGCGACGCGGGCCGCCCAGCGACGGGAGAGCAGCGAGGGCCTCGCCGACTCGGGTTTCGACGACTGGCTGCAGGAGGAGATCGACGGCGGGAGCTTCGTGGAATTCCTGGATCTCCCGCCGGACGACGACTTCGACCCGGCGGAGCCGCCGCCGGAGACCTGAGGCGCGGGCTCAGCCCCCGCCGCCGGAGCCGCCGGAGGAGCCGCCTTCTCCCTCGTCACCGGCCTGCTCGAGCAGGCCGCCGCCGGAGCCTTCCGTCCCCGCCGCCTCCGATTCGAGCACCGAGCTCGGCGCCCCCTGACCGGCGCCCTGCGACGGGAACTCGCCCCGGAGGATCGACCCCGAGCCGTCCGTCCGACCGGACGAGAGCACCGAGAGCACGAGCCCGAGGAAGAGGAAGAGGCCGCCGCCCGCCCAGGTCAGCTTCGTGAGGAGGGTCGCCGCCTGACGCCCGCCCATGACGGAGTCGGTCGAGGAGGAGGCGCCCCCGAAGGTGGAGGCCAGCCCGCCCCCCTTGCCCGCCTGGAGCAGGATGATGACGCAGAGGAGCACGCCGAGCAGCACCATCAGCGCTAGCAGGAAGGTATACATCGTTCACGCGGGTTCGAGGGAGCGTCCGGGGACGATCGGCAATACGACGACTACCCCCCGTAGCACGACACGGTCCGTGCGACGGCCTCAGGTCCCGCAGATGGCGGCGAACGCCTCCGGATCCAGGCTCGCGCTCCCGACGAGCGCCCCGTCGACGCCGTCGGCTCCCAGCAGCTCGGCCGCGTTGTGCGGCTTCACGCTGCCGCCGTACAGGACGACCGCCTCCCGCGCGGCGTCGCGCCCGGCGGCCTCGGCGACGGCCGTCCGGATCGTCGCGTGGGCTTCCGCCGCGTCCTCGGGCCGGGCGCTCCGGCCGGTGCCGATCGCCCACACCGGCTCGTAGGCGTAGACCAGCCCTCGCCGGTCCTCCGCGGGCAGCGCTCCCAGCACCGACCCCACCTGTCGCTGCAGCACCTCCTCGAGACGTCCCGCCTCCCGCTCCTCCAGCGTCTCGCCCACGCAGAGGACCGGCCGCAGCCCGGCCTCGAGGAGCCGGAGCGTCTTGCGGGCGATCCGCTCGTCGGAATCGCCGAACTCCCGACGGCGCTCCGAGTGCCCGGCCAGCCCCCAGCGCGCCCCCGCGTCGGCGACCATGTCCGCGGAGACGGCCCCGGTGTGGGCCCCCTCCACTTCCTGGTGGACGTCCTGGACGCCCACGCCGAGGTCGGGCCGATCCGCGACGGCTTCCCGGAAGGCCGGCAGCGAGACCGACGGGGGGAAGAAGACGACCGTGCGGTCGTCGCGCGCCGCGTACAGCCGCGCGAAGGCCTCGGCGAAGCGCCGCGCCTCGCCGGGTCCCTTGTGCATCTTCCAGTTCGCTCCGAAGAACGGCGTCGCCGGCCGGTCACTCATGTCGCCTCCCTCTCCAGGTACTCCAGGGCGGGGAGCGACCCCGCCTCGAGGTAACGCAGGGCGGCCCCGCCGCCCGTCGACACGTGCGAGAGCGCGTCGGCGACGCCCGCTTCACGGACCGCTCGGGCGGAATCGCCCCCGCCGACCACGACGAAGGCGCCGCGCCGGGCCGCCAGTCCGGCGGCCCGGGCGACCTCACGCGTGCCCACGGCGAAGGCCGGCCGCTCGAACAGGCCCAGCGGGCCGTTCCAGAAGACCGTCTCCACGCCGCCCAGCAGCTCCGCGAAGCGGCCGCGGGTGCGCGGACCCACGTCGAGCGCCATCTCGTCCTCCGGGACCGCGTCGACGCCCACCGACCGGGCCTCGTCTCCCGCCTCGGGACCCGGTGCGACCACGACGTCCTCGGGCAGCACGAGCCGATCGCCCGCCGTCTCGATCAGCTCCCGTGCGGCCGGCAGGGCGTCCTCCTCGACCATCGACTCGCCGGTCTCCCGCCCCGCCGCCCGCAGGAAGGTGTTCCCCATCGCTCCGCCCACCAGCAGGTGGTCCGCCCGCTCGGCGAATCCGCGCAGGAGGCCGATCTTGTCGGCGATCTTGGCGCCTCCGAACAGCGCCGCGAAGGGGCGTGCCGGGTCGGTGCGGATCCGGTCCAGCGCTTTCAGCTCCCGCTCGACCAGCAGGCCGGCCACCGCCGGCCGCAGCAGGCGCGCCACGGCGGCCGTGGAGGCGTGCTCCCGGTGGCAGGCCCCGAAGGCGTCGTTGACGTAGAGGTCACCCAGCAGGGCCAGGCGTCGCGCGAGCCCCTCGTCGTTCTCGGTCTCCCCGGGCAGGAAGCGGACGTTCTCCGCGAGCAGGATCGAGCCCGGCTCCGCCTCGCGGGTCGCCGCGACGGCCTCGTCCGTCTCCGGCGCCCCGAGGAAGCGGACCTTGCGCCCCAGGCTGCGCTCCAGGAGCGGGACGACGGGGGCGAGCGAGAGGTCGGAGCGGGCGCGTCCGCCGGGACGCCCCAGGTGCGAGAGCAGGACGGGCACGGCGCCCCGCTCGAGCAGGAGCTCCAGGGTGGGGATGCTCGCCTCCACGCGGGAGCCGTCGGCCACCTCGCCGGCCTCGGTCAGCGGGACGTTGTAGTCCACCCGCACGAGCGCGCGCCGACCGTGGAGGTGGCTCGCCGTGAGGTCGCCGAGGAACCGTGTCTCGGAGCGGTTCAGGCCGGTGCCCGGGCGGGCAGGCGCTCGCCGACGTAGTCGGCCAGCTCCAGGCAGCGGTTCGAGTAGCCCCACTCGTTGTCGTACCAGGACACGACCCGCACCATGCCGTCCCCCTGCACCGCGCTGGAGGGTCCGTCCACGATGGAGCTCGCCGGGTGACCGGTGTAGTCGACCGAGACGAGGGGCTCGTCGCTGTAGGCGAGGATGCCCTCCAGATCGCCCCCGGCCCGGGAGCGGAAGGCCTCCCTCAGCTCCTCGATCCCGACGTCCCTCTCGAGGGTCGCGACGAGGTCGACGATCGAGACGTCCGGGGTCGGCACCCGCATCGCCATGCCGTCCAGCTTTCCCTCCACCTCGGGCAGGACGAGCGACGTGGCCCGTGCGGCGCCCGTCGTGGTGGGGATGATCGACATCGCGGCCGCCCTGCCCCGCCGGAGGTCCTTGTGGGGCAGGTCCAGCAGGCGCTGGCTGGTCGTGTAGCTGTGCACGGTGTTCATCAGTCCGCGGACGAAGCCGAACTCCTCGATGAGCACCTTGACCAGGGGCGCGATGCAGTTGGTCGTGCAGCTCGCGTTGGAGACCACGTCGTGCTCGTCCGGGTCGTAGTCGCCCTCGTTGACGCCGAGCACCACCGTCACGTCGGGCTCGGTGGCCGGCGCCGTGATCACCACCTTCCGGGCGCCCGCCTCCAGGTGGCCGGCGGCGTCCTCCCGGTCGCGGAACCGTCCGGTGGCCTCGAGCACCACGTCGACCCCCAGCTCGTCCCACGGCAGCGACGCGGGCTCGGGCTCCCGGAGCACACGGATCCGGTCGCCGTCGACGACGAGCTCCTCGCCGTCGACCTCGACCTCCCCCTCGAATCGGCCGTGAACGGAATCGTACCGGAAGAGGTGGGCGAGCGTCTCCGGCTCGGTGAGGTCGTTGACGGCCACGAAGTCGAGGTCGTGGTCGGCCCCTCCGGCGGCCGCACGCAGGATGTTCCGTCCGATCCGACCGAATCCGTTGATGGCGACGCGTGCGGACATCTCTCTACCTCGTTGCAGGGTTGGACGCCGGTGCCTTCCGATGGTGCCCCTCGGATTCGAGGGATTGCAAGGAGCGTACAAAGGCGACGACCCCGGCGACCTCCACGCTGGCGGCCGCGAGGGCCCGACAGCACGCCGTCGCCGTGGCGCCGGTCGTGAGCACGTCGTCCACCAGGACGACGGGCCCGAGGCCCGGCGGCGGGGCCGTCCTCACCACGAAGCGGCCCCGCACGTTGTCGGAGCGGGCGACGCGGCCCAGGCGGGCCTGCCGCCGGCCGCCCGGCCGGCGGGACAACAGGTGACGGCACGGCCAGCCGAGCTGGCCCGCCAGACGGAGGGCCAGCAGCGACGCCTGGTCGAAGCCCCTCTCCCGGAGCC
>CAZEUW010000098.1:0-6498 GCA_964515425.1 uncultured Gemmatimonadota bacterium
TCTCGCCCAGCAGCTTCCCGGTGACCTCCTCGCTCACCCCCTTCGAGTACATGTCGGCGGTGTCGAAGAAGTTGATCCCCGACTCGACGGCGGCGCGAACGAGCGGACGCGCCTCGTCCTCGGGCAGCACCCAGGAGCGCCAGTCCGGGTCGCCGTAGCTCATCATCCCCAGGCAGAGGCGAGACACCTCCAGGCCCGTGTCGCCCAGCGTCACGTACTCCATCGTCGATCCCTCCTCTTGGTCAGTCGCTCGCCGTCGAGTCGGTTCGCGCGGCGCTCGCGGCTCCCGCGCCGTCGCCGGACCCCGTCGCCGTGGACGCCCCGCGCTCGTACACGACCACGCCCCCCTTCACGGTCGACCGCACGTCGGCGGCGTTGCCGACGTCCTCGAGCGGGTTCGAGCCGAGGACGACCACGTCGCCGAGCTTGTCGGGCTCGAGGGTGCCGAGCTCGTCGGCCCGTCCGAGCGCCTCCGCGGCTCCCCGGGTCGCGGCGACGAGCACCTCGGTCGGGCTCATCCCGGAGCGCGCCATGAGCTCCAGCTCGCGCACGAAGGAGGCACCGTGGGCGGTGCCCGGGTTGCCGGCGTCCGTGCCGGCGGCGACGGTGACGCCGGCCTCGTGCACCCGCGTGAGGTTCTCGATGCCACGCTCCAGGTCGGTGTTGTCCGGCACCTCGGCGTCCGCGCCCCGGGCCCAGGACGGGCGCCGCTCGGGCGGCAGGCCCGCCTCGTACAGCTCCCGCGTGCGCTCGTCGACGCAGCGGGCGGGATAGGGCATCTCCGCGGCGGTCCTGCCCAGGTAGGCGTTCGGGTACCCCTCCTGAACGGTCAGCGTCGGCGTGTAGACGACGCCGCGCTCGCGGGCGAGCCGCAGGAAGGTCGAGTCGACCGGGGCCTCGAACACGCTGTGCACCAGCAGCTCCGCCCCGGCCCGCACGGCCTCCGTGGCCTCCCACAGACCGGTGGCGTGGACGATCAGCGGCAGGCCGACGCTGTCCGCCTCCTCGCCGGCCGCCCGCACCAGATCCCGGTAGTTCGCGCTGTCGGCGCGGCTCCAGGAGCCCGGGACGATGAACCAGACCTTGATCGCGTCCGAGCCAAGGGCCGCGTGCGAGCGGACGGCGTGGCGCACCACCGAGTCCGACGCCATGAAGACGAACTGCCGCTGGTCCGGCAGGTTGAGCCAGTGATCGTAGGTCGTGAGGAGGGCGCCCGCGGCGGCCACGCGGACGGCGCCGGGCTCCTCGGCGCCCCGCGCGGCCAGGTCCCGGGTCCACGGGAAACCTCCGACGTCGAAGACCGAGGTGACGCCGGCGCACAGGTACGCGTCGAAGTAGCGCTCGGGGTTCGCCTGGAGCTCCGCGATCACCTGCGGATACGGGTGCGAATCCCGCACGTCGGCGGCGTCCGGCCTTCCGTCGAACCATCCGGTCTGACTGAAGTGGACGTGGGCGTCCACGAAGCCCGGGACGATCCAGCCGCCCCCGGCGTCCAGTCGCCGCGCGTCCTCCGGCGCCTCGACCTCGCCGGCGGCGCCGACCGCCGAGACCCGGCCGTCCTCGATCACCACCGCGCCATCGGCGATCGGCTCCGCGCCGGTGCCGTCGAACACGGTGCCGCCGGAGACCACGAGGGTTCCGACCGCCTCCGTCCCGGGCGGCGGGTCGACGTCGGGGCGATCGCAGGCGAGGGCGGCCAGTGCGACCGCCAGGAGGGTCGGGACGAGGGGACGCGGATGGAGCGCGGACACGGCGGCCTCCGGTGCCGGGGGGTCTCCCGATGCTCGAGGGGGGACGGACGCTAACGGAAGCCCGAGGCGCCCGCGAGGCCTCCGTCGCTCAGGTCGAGCCCGACCGCTCCTGGTGGATCGACGCCGCGGCGAAGAGCCCTCCCGTCGCCAGCACCAGCCAGAGGGCGAGCGCTCCCCACGGGCCGCCGCTCCCCGTGGGCACCGGGATCGTCGTCTCGCCGATCAACACGGTAGGGGCGGACATGGCGCGCCCGAGACCGAAGCGCTCGAAGCCGAAGGCGGCCTGCAGGGGATCGGCGATCGGCCAGCCGGCCGAATGGGCCACCGCCATGAGCATGCCCGAGCCGGCGTACACGCCCACGATCCACCACACGGGATGGTCGCTCAGCAGGGTCGGGATCGATCCGAGCAGGTAGAGCAGGACGAGGCTCACGACGAGCGCCGGGTAGACCACGAGAGCTCCGATCGGCATGCCGCCCTGCACCACCGCGCCGGCGATCCAGGCCGCCGCGCCGGCGAGCGCGAGGCCCGCCAGCAGCCAGACACCACCCGCCACCGTCCGTAGAAGCTGATGGCGACGGCGGTCGACGGGCTGGGTCCAGTGCAGCACCCGCTCGGACGGCCCCTCGCCCCGCCAGGTCACCATGACCGACCAGAAGACGGCGACGAGCTGGAGCAACCCGTTCGTGCTCCCGGTGAGCCGGGCCAGCGAGAGCCGCCCGAGGTCGTCTCCCGGCCATCCGTAGGTCACCACGGTGGCCCCGAGCCCGACGGCCACGGCGAACACGCCGATCGAGAGCGGGTGGGCCCGCGCCATCAGACGGGTCTGGGCGCGGAGCACCGTCTCGAGCGTCGGGACCGATCGCGGGACGCCCTCCCCGGCCCTCATCGGTCGTCCTCCTCGTCCTGGAGGAGCGCCAGCGCCGACTCCTCGAGCGTGAGCGGCTCGGCGGACCGGACTTCCGCCCCGGACGCGCGCAGCCGCTCGCTCACGTCGGCCTCGTCGCCCAGGGCCACGAACGTGATCGTCCTGTCCGAGCGCCGGGACCGCAGGACCGGGATCGGCAGGGGAGCCGTCCCCTCCCCGTCCGGCAGCACCACGCGGTACCGGCGGAGCTTCTCCTCCAGGAGGCTCCGGGGCGCCTGCGCCCGGATCCGTCCCCGCCGCATGACCCCCACGTGGTCGGCCAGTCCCTCCGCCTCGTGGGGGTGGTGGGTGGAGAGCAGCACCGTGGTCGGGGCCGCCGCGAGGTGGTCGGCCATCAGCTCGAGCACCCGTTCGCGCACCATGGGGTCCAGCCCGTCGGTCGGCTCGTCGAGGAGGAGCAGCGGCGGTCGATGGGCGAGCGCCATCACGAGCTGCACGCGGCGGGCCTGGCCCTTGGACAGGTCCCCGAAGCGCCGGTCCAGCTGCACGTCCAGCTCGGCGCACAGACGCTCCGCGTACTCGACGTCCCACTCGCGCCGGTACGACGCGTGGTGCGCCAGCAGGCCGCGCACGCGGAGACGACCCGGCCCGTCGCCGTAGCCGCGCCTCTCGGGGACCTTGCCGACCTGGGCGCGCACCTTCCCGCCCTCGCGCTCGGGATCGAGCCCGAACACCCTGAGCTCGCCCGCGTCCCGCCGCGCGAGGTCCAACAGCAGGCGGAGGGTCGTCGTCTTGCCCGCCCCGTTGGGCCCGACCAGCAGGTAGAAGGCGCCCTCCGGCACCGCCAGGTCGGCGGCGTCGAGGGCCTTCGTGCGACCGTACGACTTCGTGAGGCCGGTTGCCTGGACCGCGAGCGGTCCTTCGACAACCACGTTCGGCAGCTCGCCGTTCATGCCGTCGTCTCCCCTCTCTTCGATTCCGCCTCTCCGTCCTCACCGCGCGAGGCCCGGTCGGCGGCGCCGGCCTCCTCCTCGAGCGCGCTTACGAGCTCGGCGGCCGACAGGCCGTGCCGGTGGGCGTCCCGCAGCGCCCGCCGCGCCACCTCCCCGCGGAGGCGAAGCCGCTCCTCGGCGGCGTCGGCCGTGGGCGCGACGAAGGTCCCGCGGCCGCGTCGACCCTGGACGGTCCCTTCCGACTCCAGCTCCCGGTAGGCCTTCGCCACCGTGTTGGGATTGACGCGAATGTCGGCCGCGAGGTTTCGGACCGAGGGCAGCGGATCGCCCTGCTCGAGGTCGCCCATCGCCACCGCCCGCCGCACCTCGTCCATGATCTGTACGTAGATCGGTCGCGGATCCTGCGGTCGGACCTCGACCAGCAGGTTCGTGGACGCCGTCAACGGGCCCTCGCCTCCAGTGTACTAGTTTGTTAATACACCCATACACTCGTAGCTTGCCGCACGAACGTCAAGGGCGGCGGGCCGAGCCTCGCCCGCCCGGTCCCCGCGGACGACGGACGGGAGGCGGAATGCGAGACGCGACGGGCTGGACGCGATGGGCGGCGCTCCTCCTAGCCGTCGGAATCCTGGCCGGTTGCCAGGACTTCCGTGAGGCGTTCGAGCTGCGCGAGGCGGTGAAGGACCGCCTCGGTTGGAGCCGCGTGGAGGTCGGCGTGCACGTGACCGAAGGGCTGCTGGAGATCACGGCGACCCGCCCCGAAGACGACGCCGCCGCCCCGAGCCGCGAGAACGCCGAGGTCGTCGCCCGGCTGGCGCTCGACCGGCTCCGCCGCGCTCACCGCGTCGACAGCCTGAGAGTGTCCTTCGAGACGAGCGAGGACGTCGGGATCGTGGGGACGCGCGAAGCGCAGACCTACCTCTTCCTCACCGACTCGCTCCAGCCGGACTGACCGGGGGCGGCGCCTACTCGGCCGCCGGCCCTCTCCAGCGCCCCCGCCGGTGCTCGTCCTTGAGGGCCCGGTAGTGTGTGATCGTCAGCTCCATGCGCTCCCGGAGCGCGTCGTCCACGTCCCGGATGACCTTCCCCGGGACGCCGACGACGAGGCTGTTCGGCGGGACCTCCATGCCCTCGGTGACCACGGCCCCGGCGGCCACGAGCGACCCCTCCCCGAGCTCCACGTGCGAGAGGACGACGGCTCCCATCCCGATCAGCGAGCCGTCGCCGATCGTGCAGGCGTGGACGATGGCGCGGTGTCCGATGCCGACCCGGTCGCCGATGAGGCAGGGACGATCGACGTCGACGTGGACGACGGTCAGGTCCTGGACGTTCGTCTCCGCCCCGATCCGGATGGGCGCGATGTCGCCCCGGAGCACGCAGCCGTACCACACGCTGGAATCCTCGCCCAGCTCGACGTCCCCGACGACCCTCGCCGAGGGGGCGATCCAGGCGCTCTCGGCTACGCGGGGGCGCTCGCGGGTCTCCAGCTCCTGCTCGAAGGCCATGGGGCGGTCCTCTGTCGTCGGTGGGGCGGGGCTCGCGACGCGGCGCGGAAGATAGGAGGAGGGCGAACGGCCCGGAAGGGAGCGCGCGGCCGTCGGCGCGACCGCTCATCCGGTCGCCGCCAGCTCCTCCCTCCCCCCGTCCTCGAGCGCCTCCAGCGTGGCCCGGTATCCCTCGTCGACGAGGAATTCCCGCCGGTCGAACGAGAACGGATCGACCCCCTCGATCTGCGGCCGGACGTGGATCAGCTCGGGGCCGTCCCACCGCTCCAGCACCTCCTGCTGACGGCGGCCGGCCATGAATCCGAAGACCTGCTGCGTCACCGCGAGCAGGCCGTCGTCCACGATCTCGTCGACGGGACGATCCGACCCCGCGGACGTCACGTCCACGCCGACGATCCGGTCGGCTCCGAGCTCGGCGGCGCGGGAGACCGGGAAGGTGTCGACGACGCCGCCGTCCACGAACCAGCGCTCCCCGATCCGGACGGGCGGATAGAAGCCCGGCAGGGCCGTGGAGGCCAGCACCGCGTCGACGAGCGGAACATCGCCGCGGGCCCGGTTCTCCCGCCCCGGACCGACCCCGAACCAGGCCATCTCCCCGGTGCTCAGGTCGACCGCTCCGGCCTGGAGCGGAATCGGGAGCTGGAAGAAGGAGTGTCGCGGCAGGACCCGCTTCACGTAGGAGCGCAGCACGTCGCCCCGGAAGGCGGCCGGCCGCATGACGCCGCCGAGCAGCACGGCGCGCCGGTCGAGCACCGCGACGTCGCCCGGTCCCACCGTCCGTGCGTGGGCCTCGAGAGCTTCCGGCTCGATCTCGCCGGCGATGGTCGCACCGACGAAGGCGCCGATGCTCGTGCCCACGATGAAGTCGGGCCGGAGCCCCGCCTCCCGGAGCGCTCGCCAGGCGCCCACGTGGGCCAGCCCCTTCATGCCGCCCCCGCTCATGACGAGAGCCGTCGGGCCCTCTCGCTGATCGCTCACCGTCCCCCCCGCACCCCGGTCGCCGGTTCCGCTCCTCCCGATTCTCCTACCCGAGTGTGACCGGTCCCATCCGGCGTCAGCGCCGCCGGAGGGGCGGACTCCGCGGCCAGGTCCCGGAGGAACGCCCGGAGGCCCGCCTCGACGCCCCGCGCGTAGGCGTCCTGGAACGCGCCGGTCCGCAGCGCCGCCTCGTGGCGGGGAAACATCATGAAGGCGCCCTCGGCGAGCACCGAGGGCATCCAGCGCTCCCGCGGCAGCGTGAGGTTGCCCCATCGGACGCCCAGGTCGCGCAGGCCCATGGCGGCGAGCATCCCGGCCTGCACGGCCCGGGCGAGCGGCAGGGCGTGGGGGTGGAAGTAGTAGGTGCTCGTGCCCTCGCGGCCGAAGGGCCGGACGCCGTCCGGGAGGGCGTTGTTGTGGATCGAGACGAGCAGCTCCGCGCC
>CAZEUW010000098.1:6598-8884 GCA_964515425.1 uncultured Gemmatimonadota bacterium
CGGCGGAGCTGTCGTCGCGGACGAGCACGGGCCTCGCCCCCTCCTCCCGGAGCCGCTCCACGAGCCGGCGGGCGACGGCGAGGTTCGCGTCCGCCTCGGTGAGGCCGGTCGGGCCCTCGGCGCCGACCGGCGGATGGCCCGGGTCGACGGCCACCGTGATCCCGCGGAGCGGACGCTCCGGGTCCGGCGAGGGGGGGTCGCGCACGTCCAGCACCAGAACGCCGGGACGGTTCGCGTCCGGGACGGAGTCCCCGACGTCGGACCACCGGAGGTCCCATCCCCAGATCCGGCGGCGCGTCTCGACGAGGAGGCGCCATCGCGGGCCCGGGAGCTGCTCCCAGGCGAGCGCCGCCAGCGACCCGTCCCCTTCGCCGTAGACCATCCGCTCCGTCTCGCCGAGCCCTCCGTGGACCACCAGCTCCAGGGTCCGGGGGCCGACCGGCTTCGCGTGCGCGGGCAACCGGCGGTCGGCCCGGACCCGGATCCGGACGCGGTCGTCGCGGCGCTCGGACGACACGCGCCCGACCCCCGCCGTGAAGCCCTCCTCCCCGGCGGCCGGCGGCTTCGCGCGCTCCACGCGGAGGTCGACCGCGTCGATCCAGGCGGCCGGGCCCGAGCCCAGGCGCAGCCGAACGCGGTCGCCGACCCGCGCGTCCACGGAGCCGCCTGAGCCCGGCGGGAAGAGCCACGCGTAGGAGCCGTAGGGGGTCGGCCGCCCCGGCACGGTCCCCGCCGACCCGTGGACGGGGTGAGGCTCCTCCACCAGCGTGGCCAGGGGGAGCGCCTCCGGCCGGAGGATCCGGAGGGGGAGGCGCGCCTCGGCGGCCGCCGTGTCGACGCCGTCGGTGGCCGAGAAGCGGAGGTCGACCGAGTCGGGCGGCGGCAGCTGCGGCACGCCGGTGGCGCGCTCGGGCCCGGACCACGCCGCGCTCTCCGCGCGGCCGCTCGCCGTGGCGTGCAATCGCCCCGCCACGGCCCTCCCCTCGTAGACGCCCGGCTCGCCCTCCCGGAGCGGCACCCGCTGCCCGGCGGCGTGCACCCACGCCTCGAGGCCCGGAGCCGCCCGCATCGTCAGCGGCAGCCGATCACCCGGGAGCGCCCATCGCTCCGGCGGCGACGCGAGCGAGGCGGAGTCGATCCAGGGGCCGTCCCGGGCCGTCCCCGGCGCGGACGGGACGAGGACGCGATGGACGGCCGAGTCGAGCGACGCCCCGCTCCGGGCCACCAGCCGGTACTCGACCGTGTCGCCGCGCACGGGCTCGGGCACCGGGAGCCAGGCGAGGAAGGCGCCGTTGGGCTCGACCTCCACCGGGCGCCCGTTCACGGTCAGCGAGGCCGCTCCCGTCCCCGTCGTGCCGAACAGGAAGTTGGAGTCGGAGGCCGTGATCCTGTCGAGGGAGTCCGGATAGGCCACGTAGAGGGCGAGCGGTCCGTTCCGCTCGGGGATGGGCGGCAGCGGCGTCGCCTCCACCGCTCCGGGCCCGGGCGGGGCGGTCGCGCAGCCGGACGCGGCCAGCGCTCCGGCCAGGACCGCTGCCGCCGCACTCGCCCGCGCCGATCCCCCGACGGCCCGACGCCGCCCGCCCGCGGTCACCTCACGCCCCCTCCCCCGCCGAAGCCGTGCCGGCTCCGCGGCGGGCCATCCAGGCGAGGCCGACGCCGCCCACGGCGGCTCCGGCGGCGCCCCGGAGCGCCGTCGAGGGCTCGAGCAGCGCGAGCCCCCCGACCAGGAACATGGCGCCGAACAGGAGGGAGGCGCCGAAGCCGGCCCGACCGAGGTCGCGGCCGAGTTCGCTGATCGGCGAGAGACCGGTGTCCTCGCGGACGCGCCGCCAGCCGGGGCCGCCGGGACGGACGCGCCGATAGAAGCGTTCGAGCGTCTCCTGCGATTCCGGGGCGGTGAGGAACATGACGGGGACCCAGATCAAGGCGGCGCCTCCGGCCGTGACCTGCAGGCGGACGCCGAACGCCAGCTCGGGTCCCAGAAGATAGCTCACGGCCCCGATCGCGAAACCGCCGAGCATGGCGGCGAGCTCGGCCCAGGCGTTCACCCGCCACCAGAACCACCGCAGCACGAGGACCGCCCCGGGGCCGGTCCCCACGATGATCATGAAGCGGAAGACCGTGCCCACGTCGTTCGCATGGAAGGCGGCGACACCGGCCGCCGCCACGATGAACACCGAGGCGATCCGTCCCAGCGCGACCAGCTTCGCCTGCTCCGCCTCCGGGTTCACGAAGCGGGCGTAGAGGTCGCTCACCAGGTAGCTGGCCCCCCAGTTGATCTGC
>CAZEUW010000099.1:0-8871 GCA_964515425.1 uncultured Gemmatimonadota bacterium
CCGACCAGCGGGTGCTCGCCGAGCGCGGACGCCGGGTCCTGCGGGTGGAGCTCTCCGATCCCGAGCGTGACCTTCCCCGGCTGCTCGAGGCCACCGCGCCCCGCGAGCCCGCCCCCGCCGCTCCCGGCGGCTGAGCCGGACCGGTAGCGTGGCCCTCCGCCTCGTCGAGGTCGTGGTGCCCTCCGACCTCCGCGACGAGGTCGACGACCAGGTGGCGGAGCACCGGCTCGTCGACATCTGGAGCGAAGAGCTCGAGGGCGACCGCGTGCGGGTCGGCTTCCTGGTCGAGAGCGGGACCGCCGAACCGCTGCTCGACGAGCTGGATCGCGCGTACGGCGAGCGCGAGGGGTTCCGGGTGCTGGTGCAGTCGGTGGAGGCCTCCCTGCCCCGCCCCGAGCTGGACGAGGAGGCCGACGACGGCAGCGGGAAGGAGAAGACGGCCGCGGCCGGGAGGATCGGGCGCGAGGAGCTGTACGCCAACCTCTCCGAGGGCGCCCGGCCGAAGCCGGTCTACATGGTCCTCGCCGCCCTCTCCGTCGTCGTCTGCGCTGCGGGACTCATCATGGACGACGTCGCCGTGGTGATCGGTGCCATGGTGATCGCCCCGATCCTCGGACCTCTCGTGGCGCTCTCGCTCGCGACCACGCTCGCCGACGGCGAGCTGGCGAAACGAGGCATTCGCTCCGGGGCGAGCGCGCTCGTGGTCGGGTTCGTCCTCTCTCTGCTCATCGGCCTCTGGGCTCCCGTGTCGCCGGAGATCCCGGCGCTGGCGGCCCGGAGCTCCGCCGGACTGGGTCACGTCGGCCTCGCCCTGGCGGCCGGGAGCGCGGGGACGCTCGCCTTCACGACCGGGACCGCGGCCGCGGTCATCGGGGTCATGGTCGCGGTCGCCCTCGTCCCGCCGCTGGTGGCGGGGGGGCTCCTGCTGGGAGCCGGCTATCCGGTCGAGGCCGGGGGGGCGTTCCTGCTGCTGACGACGAACCTGATCTGCGTGAACCTGGCCGGAGTGGTGACCTTCTTCCTCCAGGGGGTGCGACCGAACCGGTGGTGGGAGGCCGAGCGCGCGAAGAAGGCGACCCGAGTGGCCCTGGGGATCTGGACGCTCCTGCTCGCCGCCCTGATCTACCTGATCGTGGTCCTGGAGCCGCCCCCGGCCTGACTTCCCGTCGGGCTCAGCCCGTGAACGCCTGGCGGACCTTCTCCCAGAAGCCGGACGCCTCCTCCTCGGGCTCCGGCGCTTCGTCCTCGACCTCCCGCAGCGCCTCGAACGCGATCCGCTGTTCCTTCGTCAGATCGGTCGGGGTCCACACGCGGACGCGCACGAGCTGGTCGCCGCGCCCCTCGGCGCGGAGCTTCGGCATGCCGTGCCCCCGCATCCGGAGCGCCTGACCGCTCTGGATCCCAGCGGGGATCTCCAGCGTCTCCGGACCGAAGATGGTCGGCACCTCCACCTCGTCCCCGAGGGCGGCCTGACCGAAGGTCACCGGGAGGTCGAGCAGGAGGTCGTCGCCCCGCCGCTCGAAGCGGGGGTCCGGGCGCACCTCCACCGAGACGAGCACGTGGCCCCTCGGGCCGCCGTCCGGGCTGACGTTGCCCCGGTGGCTGAGCTTCAGGTAGTCGTCCGACGAGACGCCGGCCGGGACCTCGACCTTGAGCCGCTTCCGCCGGTGCACCCGACCCTCGCCCCGGCACTCTTCGCACGGATTCCGGATGCGCTCGCCCTTCCCGCCGCAGTCGGGACAGGTCTGGACGCTCACCATCTGCCCGAGCATGGAACGCTGGACCCGACGCACCTCACCGTTGCCGTCGCAGGTGGCGCAGGTCTCCGGCGAGGTGCCCGGCTCGGCGCCGGAGCCGGCGCAGCGCTCGCAGGTTTCCAGGACCTGGAGCTCCACCGACCGCTCCACGCCCTCGGCGGCCTCCTCGAGGCTGAGCGAGAGCTCCACCTCCAGGTCGCGCCCGCGTCGGGATCCGCGGCCGCGCCCCCGGGCGCCGAACGCGTCGGCGAAGCCGCCGCCGGAGGCCCCGAACTCCCGCATGAAGACCTCGAAGGCGTCCGAGAAGTCGAAGCCGCCGAAGCCTCCGCGCCCGGCGCCGCGCGACGCCCCGCGGTCGACGCCCGCCTCGCCGAACCGATCGTAGCGCTTCCGCTTGTCGGGGTCGCGCAGCACCTCGTACGCCCGGGTGACCCGCTTGAACTTCGACTCGGCGTCGGGATCGTCGTTCCGGTCGGGATGGTACTCCATCGCCAGCTTGCGGTACGCCTTCTTGATCTCGTCACGGGACGCGTCCCGCGAGACGCCGAGGATGTCGTAGAAGTCGTTGGCCATGTCGCTGGGTCCGGAGGTGCGTTTCGGGTCGCCGAGGCAGTGGTGCCCCGCCCGTGGGGTGCAACTTCCTCGCCGCGGTACCCCGCTCTGCGCTTCCCCTACGCTCCCGACGCCGAGGACGTTCCCGCTCGATCGGGCGCCGGCGCGGCCAGCTCCCATCGATCGCCGGGTCGGCGACGGACGATCCCCTCGAGCTCGAGACGGCCCAGGAGGCCGGGGGCAACGGCCGGTGCGAGCAGGCCTTCGGCGACGAGCTCGTCGGTTGTCCGGGCGCCCCCGGCGAGCGAGCGACAGACCGCCGCTGCCGCCGCCGCCCCGCTGCCCAGCAGGCGGGCCAGTCGGTCTCGGGAGACGCCGCCCGCCTCGCGACGCGCGGGCCCGGTGCGGAAGCCCAGCGCCGCGAGCACGTCCTGGGCGCTGGTCGCCAGCCCGGCGCCGTCGTCGAGCAACCGATGTACGCCGACGCTGGCCTCGGGCCCGACCGGTCCCGGGACCGCGAACACGTCCCGTCCGGTCTCGTCGAGCGCCAGGCGCGACGTGATCAGCGCCCCGCTCGCCCGGCCCGCCTGGACGACGACCACCGCGTCGGGGAGCGCCGCCAGGATCCGGTTCCGGCGCGGGAAGTGCGCCTTCCGCGGCGGCTCCTCCGGGGTGAACTCGCTCGCCACGAGCCCCTCCTCCGCCATGCGGGCGAAGAGCCGGCGGTGGAGGGCCGGGAAGACGTGGTCGAGACCGTGACCCACCACCCCGACCGTGCGTCCGCCCGCCGAGAGGGCGCCGCGGTGGGAGGCCCCGTCGATCCCCCTCGCGAGCCCGCTGACCACCGTCCAGCCGGCCCGGGCGAAGCCGGCGGCGATGTCGCGTGCCATCCGGCGCCCGTAGGCCGTGGCCTCCCTCGTGCCGACCATCGTGACGGTCCGCTCGGTGGGGAGCGAGAGCGGGCCCCTCAGGTAGAGCAGCGGCGGCGGCGAGTCGAGCACGCCGAGCCGATCCGGATAGCGCTCGGATCCGTAGCTCACCACCCGGATCCCCCGCCCGGCGAGGGCCGTGAGCCGCCGGGTCGGCGCGGGACGCGCGCTCCGGAGGGCCCTGACGGTCTCTTTCGGGACGCCGGGCATCGGAGCGCCGGCCGTGACCGCCGCCAGCGCGCCGCGGGCCGAGCCGTGCTCGTCGACGAGTCCCCGGAACCGTCGACAGCCCACGCCCGGGACGGACGCCAGGCCGAGCGCGGCCCGGGCCTCGTCGTCGCTCATGGCCGCCACTCCTCGAGCTCCGCGAAGGGATCCTCGTCCTCCCGGGACGCCGCGCGCTCTTCCCGCACCCGTTCCCAGAGCGCCAGCGTGAACTCCTCGACGCCCGCCCCGGTCACGGCCGAGACGGCGAACACGGCCCACGCGTCCGGGGCGTCGAGCCCGGAGCCGCGCTCGTCCTCGGGGACGAGGTCGGCCTTGCTGCGCACCACGCAATGGGGCAGCCGGGCGAGCGCGGCGTCGTGCTCGCGCAGCTCTCGACGCAGCAGGTCGTAGGTCGCCTGGGGGTCCTCGACGTCGCAGGGGACGAGGAGCGCGAGCGTCCGTGTGCGCTCGATGTGTCGGAGGAACTGCGTGCCCAGGCCCTTCCCCTCGTGCGCCCCCTCGATGAGCCCGGGGATGTCGGCCATCACGAAGGAGCGACCCGGTACCGGCTCGACCACCCCCAGGTTCGGCTCCAGCGTCGTGAACGGGTACGCCGCCACCTCGGGATGGGCCGCCGACACGGCGGCGAGCAGCGTCGACTTCCCGGCGTTGGGCTCGCCCACCAGTCCGACGTCGGCGATCAGCTTCAGCTCGAGCTCGATCCGGCGCTCCTCGCCCTCCTCGCCGATCTCCCGCTCCCTCGGCGCCTGACGCGTCGGCGTGGCGAAGGCGGCGTTGCCCCGGCCCCCACGGCCGCCGCGGGCGACGACCAGCTCGTCTCCCTCGGCGAGCAGCTCGCCGAGCCGCTCGCCACTGTCTGCTTCCCGCACCACGGTCCCGGGCGGCACCGGCAGACGGCAGTCCTCACCGTCCTTCCCCCGTCGCTTCCCTCCCTCGCCGTGTCCCCCGTTCCCGGCGCGGTAGGCGTCCCGGTAGCGAAAATCGAGCAGGGTGTCCAGGTTCGGGTCCGCGGCGAGCACCACGTCGCCGCCGTCGCCGCCGTCGCCGCCGGCCGGTCCGCCCTTGGGCACGCCGGACTCCCGGCGGAAGGCGACGGATCCGTCACCGCCGTCGCCGGCGCGCACGGTGATCACGGCCTGGTCGACGAACATCCCTATCCTCCCGATCCGGTGCGCACCCTCGACCACAGCTCCCGCGGTCCGCCCATCCCGGTGCCCGCGACCTCTTCGGCCAGCGACAGCGCCCTCTCCACCTCGCCCTCGGTCGCACCCACGTTGAGCGCGCCGTGCAGGTGCGCGTGCAGCTGGCGTGGCCGCGCAGCGACCGCCAGCGTCGCGATGACGCAGAGCTCCCGGACCTCGACCGGGAGTCCCGGCCGCGACAGGACCTCGCCGTAGCCCCGCTCCACCATCCAGCGGTCCAGCGCCGGATGGAGCTCCCGGACGTTGGTCCGGAGCTTCTCGTAGGAGGTCCCGTACACGCGGCGGCACAGCCGGCGTCCCCGCTCCTCCCGCTCCGCCGGCGGCGACGGAGCGCCCTCCTCGTCCCCGGCGGCGAGCATCCCGAGCTCCCGCCACCGCGCGAGCCCCTCGAGGGTCGCCGGAAAGCCCAGGAACAGGTGGGCCTGCAGCAGCACCTCCTCCACCGCCACCGGGTCGACCGCCCCCTCCCCGCAACGCCGCGCCGCCACCTCGAGCTCCCGCTCGAGCGCCTCGCCACCGGCCGCCGTCGCGGCGGCCACCCGGACCGCCGTCTCGATCGGCGCGCGCCGGGCGTCGCGGCTCACGGCCGTCCGCTCACCGCCAGCGGACGCGGCTCCACTTCGGCGAGGATCCGACCCACGGGCTCGCCCCGCGTGTTCTCGATCGCCGGGGCGCGCAGGTCGTCCAGCGTCGCGGCCTCCTCCTCCCCGATCAGCTCCAGGCGCGCCAGCACCTCGACCACGGCGGGTGCCGCCGCCCGGCGTGCGCCGTCCTCCACCTTCAGCGCCAGGCCCCACCCGTCCCGCCCGGCGAGACAGAAGACGCCCTCGGCCCCCTCCTTGGCCAGGACCCGACCGCCCGTCGCCTCCGTCAGGCGCGTGACGGGGCGGCCCGGTCCCGACACGAGCTCGGGGTGCGCCGTCATCGCGCCCACAACGGCGGTCGGGGCCCGCTCGGCGTCGACGGCTCGCCGCAGGCGGGCGAACGCCCGCGCCATCTGGCGCAGCGACAGGCGGGGCGTCGGCACGCCGCAGCCGTCCGAGGCCCATGCCAGGCCCTCGGGATCGACGTCGAGCCAGCGTGCGAGGCTTCGCCGGATTCGCGCCTGGACGGGATGCTCCGGCGCGGCGTAGCCGTCCACCGGCCAGCCGTGGTGTAGAGCGAGGGCCATCATGCCCGCATGCTTGCCGGAGCAGTTGTTGTGGATTCGGCGAAACCCGCCCCCTTCCCGGATCGCGGCCCGCGCGCTCGCTTCGTCGAAGGGCGGGTGGGGGCCGCAGTGCAGTCGGTCCTCGGCCAGGTCGAGCCGCTCCATGAGCTTCGCGACCCCCTCCACGTGGGCGGGCGAGCCGACGTGGGAAGCGCAGCACAGAGCCAGCTCGGCGGTCGTGAGGTCGAACGCCGAAGCCGCGCCGTCCTCCACCAGCGGCAGCGCCTGGAACGGCTTCATCGAGGAGCGCCAGTAGGCGAGCCGCCCCGGCTCGCCGAACCCGAGCTCTTCCCCGTCCGACGCTCCGACCACGACGCCGGAGACCCGATGGACCGACTCGGTCTCCCGGCCGCGCACGACCCGGACGCGTCCGCTCATCCTTCCCCTTCCCGTCGGTGCGATGCAGGCGCGCCGCCGGCGCCGGCGCCACCCGTGGCTCCGTCCGGGTGGACCGGGCGGGCCCGGGATCGGGCCCGGAGGGAGAGCCACACGCCGAAGAGCACGGCCGCGCCGCCGGCCGCGGTCGTCCAGCCCGGCACCTCCTCGCCGCCCAGCACGGCGACGGCGAGGAGGGTCGCTCCGATCGGCTCCAGCAGGAGCACGACGCTCACAACATAGGCGCGGACGTGCTCCAGCGCCCAGTTGAAGCTGGTGTGTCCCATGAGCATGGGACCCACGGCGAGCGCCACGAAGCAGCCCCACGTGGGGAGGGACCAGCCCGTCACGGCCTCGCCCGTGAGCCACAGGTAGGAGCCGGTGACGAGCGCGGCGACGGCGTACACCGGGACCACGTAGCTCCACAGGCTCAACCCCGGACGCAGCCGCCGGCCGACGACGAAGTAGAGGGCGGTCAGCAGCGCGCCGCCCAGCGCCAGGGCGTCCCCGAGCAGGGGCCGCGTGCCGCCCCCCATGTCGCCCCAACCGACGAGGACCGCGCCGCCGACCGCCAGCGCGATTCCCGCCCACTCCGTCCGCCTCGGCGCCTCGGCGAGCCACGCGGCCGAAAGGAGGCCGACGAAGAGGGGATGGGCCGTCACGAGGACGGTCGAGCTGGCCACCGAGGTGTATTCCAGCGACTGGAACCACGCGATCAGATGCGCGGCCAGGAACGCCCCGGCGGCCGTCACCCAGGCCCATTCGGACGGGCTCAGACGCCGGACCTCCCGGTGCTGGCCGGTGGCGAGGAGGACGGGGGCGACGAGCGCCACCGAGATCACGAGGCGCCAGAAGGCCACGCTGGCGGCGGGCGCGTCGGCGAGCCGCACGAGCACCGCGGACCACGAGACCCCGAACAGCCCCAGCGCGAGCGCCGGCGCCGCGCGCCGGAGTCCCGCGCCGCCGCTCGACGTCACGGGGACGGGGGACGCAGCCGACGGAGCGTCCGCGCGGTCGCACTCCCGGGCTCCACATCCTCCCGCAGCCGACCGAGCTGGTCCGCGTCGTCGACGTCGTACCAGGTCGGCAGCTCCTCGACCCGGATCCCCAGCGCTCCGGCGCGGCGTCGGGTCGCCGCCATCACCCGGCCGGTGGACCACGGGATCCCCTCGAAGAGGCCCCGCGCGCCGGGCCAGGCCTCCGCCCGCAGCCCGACGGCCCAGTAGCCGCCGTCGGTCGTCGGTCCGAACGCCACGTCCGCGTCTTCGAGCGCGGTGAACGCGCTCGCGAGGTGCGACGCCGGGAGCGTCGGATGGTCGCTGCCGACGACGACGGCCCTGCCGGCCCCCTCGTCGAAGCTCGTCCGGAGCGCGTCGCCCAGGCGCGCGCCGAGGTCCGGGCCGGACTGCCGTCGGACCGGGAGCCCCTCGTAGCGGTCGGCCAGTTCCCCCGACGGGCGTCCGGGAATCCAGAGCTCGACCGCGGCGTCGGGGACGCCGCGGGCGGACGCGACGACGTCGTCGAGGAAGGCCTGGTAGAGCTCGGCCGCCCCCTCGTCGCCGAGGACGGGCGCGAGCCGCGTCTTGGCGTGGCCCGGGATCGGCCGCTTGCCGAACACCAGCAGTCGGCGGCCGCCCGGGTCGGCGCCCGCCGGTACCGGGGGCGGGATCAGCCTCCGCCGCCGTCCGGGGTCGAGGCCGACGCCTGCCGCTGGGCCGCGAGGGCGAACAGCTCGCGGGGGTCGCCGGCCCGCCGCAGCAGCGCGACGGCCTCCTCCACCTGGCTGTCGAGGCCGATCGTGCGGCGCAACCGTGCCTCCTCGCCGAAGGCCGCGCGGGCGACCTCCTGACCGATGACCCAGTCCACGTAGCCGCGTGCGTCACGGTAGAGCTCGCGACTCACGGCTGAGGCGTGCTCCCCGAGGAAGCCGTAGAAGGCTTCACGCATCGCCTGGTCCACCTCGAAGCTCGTGTCGAGGTCGGGGTGGTCCTTGGCCCACTGGACGGAGAAGCGGAAGGCGAGCTCGGAGAGCGACACGCCCTGCTCCGCGAGCGAGGAGCGGAGGAGCTGCTCGCGGCTGTCCAGGGTGTCCGGCGTGACGATGACGTCGGGCGTGATGCCGCCGCCGCCGTAGACCGTCCGCCCCGAGCGGGTCGTGTAGGTCTCCCGGCTCGCGGTGTCGATGCCGACCGGCACGGGCGCGCCGCCCATGGAGACGGCCTGCCGCGCGATCTGCGTCTCTCGGTCGTGCGGCTTCTGGATGGTCCGTCCGCTCGGCGTGTACCACCGGCCGGTCGTCAGCTTCAGGTAGTTGCCCGCCGGCAGCCGGAAGAGCGACTGCACGGAGCCCTTGCCGAAGGTCTGCGTGCCCACGACGAGGGCACGGTCCTGGTCCTGGAGGGCGCCGGCCACGATCTCCGACGCGCTGGCGCTGTAGCGGTTGACCATCACCACCAGCGGCAGGTCCGGATACACTTCCTCGCCCGGCGCCGTGTAGGTCTCGTTCTCGCTCGCCACACGGGATCGCGTGCTCACGACCTCCGTCCCCTCGGGCAGGAAGAGGTCCGAGACGGCCACGCCCTCGTCGAGGAGCCCGCCGGGGTTCTGCCGCAGGTCCA
>CAZEUW010000100.1:0-8711 GCA_964515425.1 uncultured Gemmatimonadota bacterium
GCCGCGTGGCTCTCGGGGAAGCCGTAGTTGGCGAAGCCGGTGAGCTGCTTGAAGATCTTCTCGCGGACCTCCGGGGGGACGCCGTTCGCCGCCAGCCCCTCCTCCAGCTCGCGCCCCACCTCGCGCATCGCCTCCTCGGAGCGTTTGAAGCCCATCGCGCGGCGGAGCCGGTCGGCCTGGGCGGGCGTGAAGCCCGCCAGGGTCACCGCCACCTTCATCCCCTGCTCCTGGAAGAGCGGCACGCCCAGGGTGCGCTCCAGCAGGGGCTCGAGCCGGGGGTCGAGGTAGGTCACCGGCTCCTCGCCCCGGCGGCGGCGCAGGTAGGGGTGGACCATCTCCCCCTGGATCGGGCCGGGGCGGATGAGGGCCACCTCGATCACCAGGTCGTAGAAGCAGCGGGGCTGCACCCGGGGGAGCGTGTTCATCTGGGCCCGCGACTCGATCTGGAAGACCCCCACCGTGTCGGCCTCGCAGATCATGTCGTAGGTGGCCTCGTCGTCGGGGGGGACGTCGGCCAGGTCGAGCGCCCGTCCCCGGGTGCGGCGCACCGCCGCCAGCGCGTCGCCGAGGGCGGTCAGCATCCCGAGCCCCAGCAGGTCGATCTTGATGATCCCCAGCTCCGCCAGGTCGTCCTTGTCCCACTGGAGGATCGTCCGATCCTCCATCGAGGCCTCCTCCACCGGGACCGTCTCCCCCACCGGGCGGTCGGAGAGCACGAAGCCGCCGACGTGGATCGAGCGATGGCGCGGCAGCCGGTCGAGGCCGTGGACGACGCGCACCAGGGCCCGGGTGCGCTCGGCGGCCGGGTCCAGCCCCGCCCGGGCCGCGCCCCCCTCGGCCAGCCGGCGGGCCGCCTCGGCCGCCTCGCCCCGGTCCACCTCGGCCGAGAGCCGGTCGGCCACCTCCGTGTCGAAGCCCAGCACCCGGGCGGCGTCCCGCACCGCCATCTTCCCGCGGTAGGAGATCGTCTCGCACACCATCGCGGCGCGCTCCCGCCCCCAGCGCTCCCAGACGGACTGGAGCACCTCCTCGCGGTCCCGGTGGGCGAAGTCCAGGTCGATGTCGGGCGCCCCGTCCCGCTCCTCCGAGAGGAAGCGCTCGAAGAGGAGGTCCATGCCGATCGGATCGATCGCCGTGATCCCCAGGCAGTAGCACACCGCCGAGTTGGCCGCCGACCCCCTGCCCTGGACCAGGATGCCCCGGCGCCGGGCGAAGCGGACGACGTCCCAGACGATGAGGAAGTAGTCGGCGAGCTCGAGCCGCTCGATGATCGCCAGCTCGTGGTCGATCTGGCGCCGGTGCTCCGGGCCGAGCGCCTCCCCGTACCGCTCGCGGGCGCCCTCCTCCACCAGGTCGCGCAGGAAGCCGTCGGCGTCCCGGCCGCCGGGCACCGGAAAGGCCGGGAGCCGGGGCTCGAGGTCGTCGATGCGGAACCGGCACCGATCCGCGACCTCCACCGTCCGCCCCAACGCCTCGCGACTCCAGCGCATCGCCATCTGCTCGGCCGACTTGAGGTACCACTCCCCGTTGGGGAGGAGACGCTCGCCGGCCTCGTCCAGGGTGACGTCGTGGCGGAGGCAGGTGAGGACGTCGCGCACCAGGCGGTCGGAGGGGCGGGCGTAGCGGGGGGCGTTCACCGGCACCCACGGGAGCCCCGTCTCCGCGGAGACGTCCCTCCAGCGCTCGCAGCGGCGGGCCTCCTCCGGCAGGCCGTGGTGCTCGAGGGCGAGCCAGAGCCGGTCGGGGAAGCGGGCGGCCAGCCGGCGGACGGCCTCCTCCGTCCAGCCCTCCCCCGCGCACACCCGCGCCAGGGCCAGCAGACCGGCGGTCCCCTCCCCCAGCGCCGCCTCCGGGAGGTGCGGCTCGCCCCGGGGGCGGCCCCGGCGCGCGGCGGTGATCAGGCCCGAGAGGCGCCGGTAGCCCTCCCGGTCGGCGGCCAGCAGCACCAGGGGACGGGCGTCCCTCCGGCCCCGCTCCCGCTCCCCGCCCGCCGTACCGTCGGCGGAGAGGAGGACCTCGGCCCCGACCAGCGGCCGCACCCCCCGCTCGCGGCAGGCCCGATCGAAGCGGACGACCCCGCCGAGGTCGAAGACGTCCGCCAGGGCCAGCGCGGACAGGCCGATCTCGGCGGCCCGCTCGGCCAGCGCCTCGGGCGTGGAGGCGCCGTCCAGCAGCGAGAAGGCGGAGCGGGCGGCGAGCTCCACGAAGGGCGGCGCCTCGGGCGGGCCCCCGTCGGACGCTCCGCTCCCCGGAACCGAAGAAACACCGAACATGGAGCCAGGATAGAGCCCGGACCCGGCCCGGACAACACCGGTGGGAGGGACCTCAGCCCCGGATCGCGGGGAGGCTCAGAGCCAGATCAGGATCGCGACGATCACGCCGACCAGCACGAGGCACGCGCCGACGACCTGCCCCCGGCCGAGCCGCTCGTACTCCTCGTCCGACGGCGGGACGATGATGCGGGGCAACGGCTCCTCCTCGGCGTCCGGCCGGCCCTCGGCCGCTTCGGGCGGCCGCTGCGGCTCCGGTTCGGGCTCGCCGGCGGTGCGCTCCGGCGCCCTGGTGCCGGGCTCGAAGGCGGGCGGCGGGGTCGGCCGCCGGAGGCCGAGCACCTCGAGGCGGCGGGACGGCTCCGGGGGCTCCGCCGCCTCGGGCCCGGGCTCGGACCGTGGCTCGGGCTGCTCGGGCTCGGGCTCCGGCGCGGCGGCCGGCTCCCGGGGCGGGGCGGACTCGGACGGGGCGGCGGGCTGCCGGGGCGGGGCCTGCGGCGTCGGCGCGGGAGGCTCGGGCTCGGAAGGCTCAGGCTCCGGGGGCTCCGCCGCCTCGGGCCCGGGCTCCGGTGGAGGAGCGGGCTCGGGCTGCTCGGGCTCGGGCCGTTCGGCGTCCTCGGGGACGCGGGGGAGGCGAACCGGCTCGGCCGGCGGCGCCGGAGCCCCGGACAGCAGCTCGAGCTGGCGCCGCACCTCCGGCCGATCGCGGTCGAGCCTGAGGGCCTTCTCGCAGAGCGCGATCGCGCCGCGCCGCAGCTCCCGCTCGGTGTAGCGGTCGGCCGCCTCGGCGTACCACTCCACCGCGAGGAGTCGGTGGATGTCCCCGATCCGATTGTAGAGGGTGACGTCGAGCGCCTCGTCGTCGGACGCCTCGCAGCGCCGCAGGATCTCGAGGTGCAGCTCCAGGGCCGAGTACCAGCTCCCCTCGCGCTCCATCGTGCGGGCCGCGCTCTCCAGCTCCTCGAGCGAGCTCCGCGCGAGCAGGTGCTCGGGGAAGCTCCGGGCGGCCGGCCGCTCCGGGAGGGGCACCTGGTTCGGGCTCACCCAGCCCAGGTAGGCCGACTCGTCCAGGTAGGTCTCCCGGAAGTGCCGCCATTCGCTCCGGAGGATGGTGACGACCTCCGCCAGCCGGCGCGCGAGGTAGGTGCGCCAGTACTTCCAGTGCGGGTGGAGGTCGTCCGACGGGTCGTCGCCGCCGCTGCGTCCGTCCGCCGTGGGACCGGAATGCTCGTCGGCCGGGATCGGTCTCTCCGGAATCGTCACGGTCTCGGGCCCGTCGGCTTCGCCGGCGCCTCAGCGGAAGGAGCCGACCGAGAAGCCGAGCGCGGCCTGGGAGAAGTCGTCCGACTCGGGGTGGTCCTGGACGCGGAAGAAGCCGAGCACCCGCAGGACGCCGCCGATCGGCGCCGAATGGACGTAGAACCGGCCCTCGAACAGCTCGCCCTCCCGGTCCTCGCCCAGGTCGCTCTCGGTCACCGAGCCCACCACCGCCGTCGGGGCGATCTCCCAGCCGCCGCCGAAGCGGCCGCGGCCCGTGAGCTCGAATCGCATGTCGCGGGCGGCCACGAGCGTGGGATCGGCGCGCATGGCCACGGTCTCGGTGACGGCGCCCAGTCCCTCCAGCCGGAACCCGGGCGACGTCGGGATGCCGAATCCGGCCTCCACCCCCCAGTCCGTGCGATCCGGCCACGAGCCCACGAAGCCGCCGACCATGACGGACGGACGCTCGAACGCGGGCGCCCCCTCGTCGCCGAACCGGATCGTCTGGCGGAGGTGACCCAGCGTCTCCCAGAGGTCGGTCACCGCGTGCTGCCGACGCCCGCCCTCCACGAAGGTCGAGAACCGGCCGCTGCCGTAGTCGACCTCGAAGCCCCCGAAGAAGGAGATGTCGTCGACCTCGCCGCGCTTCGTGTAGGGCCGGACCATCGCCAGCGTGTGGTCGAAGCGGCCCCAGATCTCGACGTTCGGACTCGGCTCGATGGAGAGCTTCGCCGCGCGGATGCCGGGATCCCTGTTGTTGTCGAAGGTCTTGCCGCCCCAGACGGAGACCGCGATCCCGGTCGGCTGCGCGGCCTCGCGGGGCGCCTCGACCTCGGGCTCCACGGCCGGGGCCGGCTCCTCCCGTTCCTCTTCGGGCGCCGGCTCGGCGCGCTCGGCCGGAGCCTCCTCCACCGGCTCGCGGGCGACCGCCACGCGGTCCGTCGCTTCCGTCCCCGCGGACGCCGAGATCGACTCGACCCCCGCGAGCTCCGCGGCGGGGATCTCCAGCGAGGCCGTTCCGTCCGATCCCGTGGTGACGGCCCATTCCCGGTCCTCCGCCCGCGGCGCGCCGTCGCCCCGAAGCCGCACCTCGGCCCGCGGCACGGGGTTTCCGAAGCTGTCGCTCACGGAGACGGAGACCGCGACGGGAGCGGTCCGGTCGGCCGCGATCCGTATGCGCGCGGGCTCGACCGCCACCCGCGCCGGGGCACCGGCGACGACGTCGAGCGTGGCCTGGTTCGCGCCCTGCAGCCAGTACCCGCGGGCGAGGACCCGGAAGGTGTAGGTGGCGGGCGTCGAGCCGGTCGGGATCCGGATCGCCGCCACGCCGGAGTCGTCGGAGGTCGCCTCCAACCGCCCGTCGACACCCGGCAGGCTGTCGGTGCCCTCCAGCACGACCGGCACGCCCGCGACGGGCTGCGCGTTCCGGCGCAGCCGCACGACGAGCTCGACGTTCCGCCCCACCGGGGCCTCGAGGGAGGCGTCGACGATCGTCAGCTCGAGGACCTCGGGGGTCGGCTCGTCGCCCTCGGCGGCGGCGCAGCTCCGGATGGCGTCGAGCACCGCGTCGGCCGCGCCGAGGCTCCGGAACCGGTCCATGTCGCCGGAGGTGGGCCGGAAGGTCAGGCAGCTCCGTCGGACGATCTCCGCCACCTCCGCCTGCGAATAGGTGTCGCCCGTGATCAGCCGCTCGACCTCGTCGCGGGCCAGGGGCTCGGCCTGCTGGGCCGAGACGACCGCCGGGACGGCCACGAGGAGCGCGATCATCGCGACGGAGACCTGGGCGCATCGCTTCATGAGTCCTCCGACAGGTGGATGGAAGATGCCGACCGAGCCCGTGCGGTGGAGCCGGTCGTCACGGAGAGGCGGAGCAGCCGGTGCCCTCGAACGAGCGCTCGGCGTCGCGGACCTCGGCGGACAGCCGCTGATAGCGGTCCACCCTGGACGCCTCGAGTCGCGACTGGACGGTGTCGTAGACGTCGGCGACGCCCGAGTAGCCGGCGCGCACCTCGCGGATGCCGCGGGCGAGCCCCTCGCAGCCGATCCGGTTCAGCTCGAAGTCGCGCAGGCGGACGTCGAAGTTCTCGAGCGCGTCGGCGAGCGCCTCCGCCCTGGAGGAGAAGAGCGCGATCTGCCCGGCAGCCGGTGGCTGGCCCGCCCCCTGCCCCTCCCCTGGAGCCGGCTGCTGGTCGGGCGTCTGCTCCGGCGGCGGAGCCGGCCGCGCGGGCTGCGTCGCGGCCGTGTCCTGGCCGTCGATCGCCCCCTGGCCGCCGGTGTCGGTCGCGATCGCGCCCCCGAATTCGCCCGCATCGGCGGTCGGTCCGGCCTCGCTGGCCGGGGTCTCGCCCGTCTCCGGTGGGGGCTCGGAGTCCCCGCCGACGGGCAGCAGATCGGGAACGAACAGCGCCGCGAGGACCACCGCCAGAGCCGCGGCGGCGCCGGCCACGAGCCGACGCCGACGCCGGCTCGCCCCTTCGAACTGGTCTTCCTCCGGGGGGATCACGACCCGCGACGGAGCCGACTCCTCCCCCGGCTCCGCGGGGCGGCGCGCCGCCGGCTCCCGGGGCGTCTCGTCGGGGTGTTCGGGCTCCGAGGGCTCGGACGCCGGCTCGCCGGTGGCCTCGGACGGTTCGGAGGCGGGCTCGCGCCGCTCCGGCGTGGGCCCGTCCTCGGCCGGCTCGGGCTCCTCGGACGCGGCCTCTTCCTCGTCCTCCGGCGTCTCGTCTTCCGGCCCGGCGGGCTCGTCGTCCGGCTGGTCGCTGGCACCGTGCCTCGCCAGGTACTCCTGCCAGGAACGCCCGTAGGCGAACTCCCGGTCCGAGTCCGAGTCGTCGGGTGGGTTCCCGTTCACGGTGCGGTCATCACGGTTGATCGCAGGGGCTCGCGGGTGCGTGGAGCGACCCGGGGTCGGCCCCCCGGATCGTCCCACAAGATAGCCGTCGCGACGCTCCGCGGGAAACTCGCCGACGGGGGCTGCCGGCGCCGGGATCCGGCGCCGCGACGGCCGCGCTCAGGGAACGATCCGCAGTTCGACGCGATTGTCGCCCCGGAGCCAGTAGCCCCGCGCGAGCACCTCCAGCGGCAGGGTGTCGGGACGAGCCCCGACCGCGAGACGGAAGACGGCCGTGCCGGCGCTGTCGGTCGTGGCGGTGAGCCGGCCGGACGCCGCCGGGAGCTCGGCGCTCCCCTCGAGGACCACCGGGACGCCCGCGGCGGGTCGTCCGTCCTCCCCGCGCAGGCTCACGCGGAGGCGCCCCTCGGTGCCGGCCGGAACGGTCAGGGCCCTCGCCGCTCCCCCCACCTGGCCGCCACCCGCCGGCGCGAGGGCCGGAGTGCCGCGGAGCGTGAGGTCGAGGAGCTCGGGGGTGTCCGTTTTCGCTGTCGTCCCTCCGGCACCCGCGGCGGAAGAGGGGTCCGGCGCGGCGGCTGTGTCACGAGAGGGGCCGGAGGAGGTCGCGAGGGAGTCGAGCTCGAGGCTGTCGGCGGCCACCGTGCGCCCCGCCGGCGCGTCGACCGCCGACCCGCCGCTCGGGGCGTCCGGCGATCCGCCCTGCTGGGCCAGCACGAAGAGGCTCAGGGGGGCCGCGACGATGATCGTCCCCACCAGCAGCCAGCGGAGACGGCTGCCGCCGACGACGGGTGGGCCCGGCGGCTCGGGGCCCCCGTCGCGGAGCGCGGCGCGGAGGGACGCGTCGGCGCGACGTCCGCCGCCGGACCTGGTGGCCCCGGCCCCGGGCCCCCGCGGCTCGGAAGGTCCGGGCGCGTCCTCGGGCTCCGACGGAGCCGGCGCCTCGGAGGGGGGCTCGTCGTCGGAAGCCTCGGGCGGTCTTCCGTCGATGTAGTCTCGCCACCGCCGGCCGAGATCGGCGTACTCCTCGGTCGGCGTGTCGTCGGATCGCGGCTCGTCCATCGCGGCTCGTCGAACGGGGGCTCGGCTCGGGGGCGCATCCGGAGATAGGCCGTCGGCGTCCACGAGATCCAAGGTGGCTCGGGGGCGCCTGCCCGCGAAGTCGCTCCCGACGGGCGGGCGGCCGTCGTCCCGTCAGTCCCACCAGCCGTGGAGCCACCAGACGTCCTCCTCGCGCCCGGGTTCCCGGAAGAGCCACAGCAGCTCGCCCGCCCCGGTGGAGGCCCGGAAGTACTCGCGGCGGAAGGGCCGCTCCCATCCGTCGCCGGAGAGCCGCTCCGGCCCTTCGGCCGCGACCACGTCGATCCGCTCCCCGCCCTCCCGCACCGCGACCGGCCGCCGGTCCTCGCCGCAGCGCACGTCGACCCGCCGCGGCTCCGGCAGCAGGCGGAGGACGGCGGAGGGAGCCCCCTCCCCGGGCGCCCCCTCTCCCTCCCTTCCCTCCCGGCGGGCTCCGGCGGTCGAGGCGCCCGGCGTTCCCGACTCGAGGGAGACCGGCTCCCACGCGCTGCGCGCCTCCGGCCGGTGGTGGGGCCGCGGACACGGCCGCACCACCGCCTCCTCCCCCAGCTCGGCCCGGAGCCGGGAGAGCGCCCCGGCCGCGGCGGCGGGATCGCGGGGATCGGCGGCGAAGAGATCGCCCTGGCGCGCGGCGGGCGGGGCGCGCTCGACCGCCGTCAGGCCCACGGCGGTGGCGGGAGCGGGGAGCCGTCCGTCCTCCGCCGCGCGCTCCAGGCCGGCGCGGCAGAGCTCCAGCAGGAGACCCTCCCGCCGGGTGGGCCGAGCGGGAGCCACCGTCACCGCGGCCTCCTCCTCCCGACCCTCCAGCGTCAGCTCCAGCCGCAGCCGGGCCGCGCACCGACCGGCGGCGGCGAGGTCGGAGCAGAGGCGCGCCAGGAGACGACGGAGCACGAAGAGGAGGGGCTCGGTGCTGCGCACGGGCCCGTCAAGCTCCATGCGGACCTGCGGCGGCTCGTCGGGCGCGAGGGCGCGGAAGACCCGATCGTCCTCCCCCCGGGCCCATCGGGCCGCCCGGAGCCCCTCCTCGCCGAAGCGCGCCTCGAGCTCGCCGGGCTCGCGCTCGGCCAACCAGCCGATCCGGTCGACGCCCAGCACCCGGAGCGTCTCCCGGAGCTCCTCCGACAGGGGCAGCAGCCGGGGAGGGAGCGGCGCCAGGAAGGCGCGGGCCTCGCCGGGCGGCACCGCCAGCCAGGGGCCGGCCGCCGCCGCGGACGCCGAGCCCGACGCCGAGCCCGACGCCGCGTCCGACCGCG
>CAZEUW010000101.1:0-8704 GCA_964515425.1 uncultured Gemmatimonadota bacterium
GAGATCGTCGACGAGGAGAAATAGCCGCGGCGCCTCGGGCGACCGAGGAATTCGCGGGGAGGGGGCGGCGCCTTCGGGTGCCGCCCCCGCTCGTGTTCTCGGGGCCCCGGAACGCCGCGGCTCCCGCGGGTATGCAACGGACGAGGGGGCCGGAACTGTCTTTGCAGCGGCAGCCCCCGACTCCTCCCACGAAGTGACACGAGGGACGCCAAGATGAGAGACTCGCTCCGCGCGAAGATGAACCTGGTGCTCGCCGCCGCGGTGGCGTTCGCCGGCGGACTGTTCCTGGCGGCCGAGCTGGACCTCGCGCCGGGCGGCATGGCGGCCGTCCAGGAGGCCAGCCTCACGATGGGCGCCTCCCAGGAGCAGATCGAGCGGCTCGAGAACCTCCGGTTCCGCAACGGCTTCGCCGAGATCGTGAACCAGATCTCCGGTGCCGTCGTGACGATCCGGGTGGAGAAGGAGGCGCCGCAGCGGATGCGGAACCTGCGCGACGAGCTCCCCTTCCCCTTCCGGCAGCCCGAGGAGGAGGACGAGCGGCCCTTCCTCGTCCCCGGCAGCGGGTCGGGCTTCATCGTGGACGAGGCGGGCTACATCGTCACGAACAACCACGTCGTCGAGGGCGCCCGCAACATCACGGTCCAGCTCGCCGATCGTCGCGAGATCGACGACGTCGAGGTCGTGGGCCAGGATCCGCAGACCGACGTGGCGCTGCTGAAGATCGACGCCCCCGACCTCTCGTCGGTCCCCCTCGGCCGGAGCGACCAGCTCCAGGTCGGAGAGTGGGTGCTGGCGATCGGGAGCCCGGGCTTCGAGGGGGGAGGCACGATCCTCGAATCCACCGTCACGGCCGGGATCGTCAGCGCCAAGGGTCGGAGCATCAACATCCTGAACCAGCGGCTCCAGGCGCAGAACCTCCCGCCGCTGGCCATCGAGGACTTCATCCAGACCGACGCGGTCATCAACCGCGGCAACTCCGGCGGACCGCTGGTCAACGTCCGCGGCGAGGTCGTCGGGATGAACACCGCCATCATCAGCGAGACCGGGAACTACCAGGGGTACGGATTCGCCGTGCCCACCTCGCTGATCCGGCAGGTGGTCGACGACCTGATGCGGTACGGCGAGGTCCGGCGGGCCGTCCTCGGCATCTCGATCGAGGAGGTCGAGCCGACGGACGCACGCTACTTCGGCCTCGACGAGGTCCGCGGCGTCGAGATCGTGGACTTCTCCGCGCTGGCCGGGGGCGAGAGTCCCGCCCGGCGGGCCGGCCTGCGGCGGGGCGACATCATCCTCGAGGTCGACGGCCGGCCGGTGCAGTCGGTCTCCGACCTGCAGTCGAAGATCCGGGGCTACGACCCCGGTGAGACGGTGACGCTCACCGTGGCCCGGCGGGAGGACGACGACACCGTCCGACGCGAGGTGGACGTGGAGCTCGGCGCGGCCGACACCGGCCAGCAGGAGCGGACCCGGCAGGCGTCGGCCGAGGAGATCGAGGACCCCCTCGGGATCGAGATCGAGCCCGTCACCGACGAGGTGCGGGCGCGGCTCGGGCTCCCGAGCGCCGTCAGCGGCGTCCTCGTCACCGACGCCAGCCGGCGGAGCCCGCTGATCAGGGCCGCGGGGAACATCGGCCGCTTCACCCTGATCACCGAGATCGACGGGCGGAGCGTCGAGAACCCCGACGGCTACCGGAGCGCGGTGCAGCAGCTCGAGCCCGGCGACCTGGCGCGCGTCCAGCTCTACTTCGCCAACCCCGAGGGCAGCGGGACGTATCGCTACGTGACGGTGGAGATCCCGTCGAGCTGAGCGACTGACCCCGGGCGGGCGCCCGCCGGCGCATTCGACGGCGGGCGCGCCTCCCCTATCTTCTCCGGAGCGGGCCGCTCTCCGACGCGGCCCGGGCATCCACCGGAGAATCCATGGCCTCGAGCGATCCCTCGCCGCCCTCGATCCGGCTCCCCCCCCCACTTCACCCTCACCTCGCTGATCGCCCTCGCGGCGGGGGCGGGCCTCGGGATCCTGGCCCACCGGCTCGAGATCGGCCTTCTGCTGCAGACGACCGCCGTCGTGGAGCCGCTCGGGGTGCTGTGGACGAACGCGCTCCGGATGATGGTGATCCCGCTCGTCGTCTCCTTCGTCTTCGTGGCGGTCACCAGCTTCGACGACCTGGGCCGGACGGGACGCCTCGGTGGCGCGGCGCTGGGCTCCCACCTCGGCCTGATGGCGGCGGGGGCGGCGCTCGCCCTCGGGGTCGTGGTCCCGCTGCTCGCCCGCTTCGGCCTCGACGCCGCCACCATCGAGGCGTTCCGCGAGAGCGCCGCCGGCGCACCGGAGCTGCAGACGGCTCCCGAGGGCGGGCCGGCGGGGGTCGGAGACTGGGTCCTGCACCTGATCCCCGAGAACCCGATCGCGTCGGCGGCGCAGAACGAGCTCCTCCCCCTCATCTTCTTCATCGTGCTCTTCGCGGTCGCCGTCACGCAGCTCGAGGAGGAGCGCAGGGAGCTGCTCGTCTCGTTCTTCCGCGGGGTGGCCGACGCGTCCCTGGTCGCGATCGGATGGCTGCTGTGGCTGATGCCGGTCGCGGTCTTCGCCCTCACGATGCCTCTCGCCACGCGCGCCGGAGGCGGAGCCGTGGCGGCGCTGGGGAGCTACGTCCTGCTGGTCTCTGCGCTTCTGCTCGCACTGACCCTCCTCCTCTATCCGGTGGCGGCCGCGGGCTGGGGGCTGTCGCTCCGACGCTTCGCGGAGGGAATGGCCGGCCCCCAGGCGGTGGCCGCGGCGTCCCGCTCCTCGCTGGCCACCCTCCCCGCGCTGATGGAGGCCGCCGAGTCGCGGCTCGGTATCCCCCGGAGCGTGAGCGGGTTCGTGCTCCCCCTCTCCTCTTCGACCTTCCGACTCAATCGCACCGTGTCGAGCCCCACGAAGTTCCTCTTCGTGGCGCACATGTACGGCGTGGGCGTCGACCCGCTCTTCCTGGCGGTCTACGTCGGGAGCGTGTTCCTTCTGAGCTTCAGCTCGCCCGGCATCCCGAGCGGCGGCTTCGGGCTCACCCTCCCCTTCTACATCGCGGCCGGCATTCCCGTGGAAGGGTACGTCCTCATGCGGACGATCGACGCGATCCCCGACATCTTCAAGACGGTGCTCAACGTCACCGGCGACATGACGGTCACGATGCTCGCCGCGAGGTGCGCGGGCGTCGGAGAGCTGGTGCGACGGTGATCGGCTTCCTCGTCCCGGAGTCCGGAGCCTTCGGGATCCGGCGCTTCCTGGAGGTCCACGGGGAGGATCTGACGGAGCGGATCCGGCCGATCACCTACGAGCGGGTCTGGGAGGGGACGCCGCTTCCGGTGGGCACGTACGTCTTCAGCGCCCTCGACACGCTCACTCCGGCCGAGCGCCGGGCCGCCGTCGAGCTCTGGGACGCCCTTCGCGGGGCGGCGCCGGAGGCGACCCTGCTCAACCATCCGGAGCGCGCCCTCGGACGGCTGTCGCTCCTCGACGAGCTCTCGGAGGAGGGGAGCAACCGGTTCCGGGCCGTCCGGGCCGACGGTTCGCTCGAGGGGCTGCGGTATCCGGTCTTCGTCAGGGCCGAGGATCGCCACACGGGGAGCTTCACCGACCTCCTCCCCGATCGCGCGGCCGTCACGCGGGCCCTGCGCCGACTCCGATGGAAGGGCTACGGACGGGACGAGCTGCTGGTGGTCGAGTTCTGCGACAGCTCGGACGACGAGGGGCTGTTCCGCAAATACGCCGCGTTCGTGGTGGGCGACCGGATCGTCCCGAAGAGCCTGCGCTTCTCGGACCACTGGGTGGTGAAGTCGAGCTACCGGAGCTGGACCGAGGACAGGGTCGAGGAGGAGCACGCCTACCTGCGCGACAACCCGCACGCCGACGAGCTCCTCGACATCGCCCGCAGGGCCCGGATCGGATACGGCCGGTTCGACTACGCGATCACCGAAGACGGGCTGCAGGTCTGGGAGCTCAACACGAACCCCACCATCGGTCCGGGTCCGGTCGAGGGCGGTCGCGCGCCGCGCGACCGGTACTGGCACCTCCGTCAGCCCGGGAAGCGGCTGTTCAGGGAGCGGTTCCGGCGGGCGTGGCGGGAGCTGGACCCGGAGGGTGAGGCGGAGCCGCCCCGCGAGCTCGACTTCTCCGTGCCGGGCGCCCGTCGCCTGCGGATCTCGGCGGAGCGGCGCCGGGAGGCGCTGCGCGAGGGCCGCCGGGACTGGGTGGACCGCGCCCTGCGCCTCCCCGGCGTCGGCCGGCTGCGGTCGCTCGTGGGACGCTGAGGGCCGTGGCTCCGCCTCAGAACACCGCGTCCGACCCCTCCCGGCGGCCCGACCACCAGACCCAGAGCGACTCGGCCGGGGCGAGCCTGGCGTCCTCGGCGACCGGGAACGCGCGGACGCCCAGGCAGCCGAGGCAGCCCTCGGTGGGATCCTCCACCAGGTAGGCCGCGCGGACGGTCCAGCGGAAGTCCTCCCTGGCCCCGAGCTGGACGGCCGCGTCGGCGACCGTCAGGCTCCCGTCCTCCACGCGGAGTTTGATCCGCAGCGATCCGGCCTCGGCGACCTGGAAGGAGCCGGTGCTCAGGGTCGCGATGGTCGACAGCGCCAGCCCGGACGAACCGTCCGGCTCGGTCTCGAGGTCCGAGCGGTCGAAGACCCGGGTCCCGTCCCCGTCCTCGACCTCCAGCGTCACTTCAGGATAGCGGAAGGCAGGCTGGAGGGTCACCCGCATCTCCGCCTGCTCGTCGCAGGCCCCGACCGCCACGGCCAGGATCAGCGCCGCGAGAGGGTGCAGCTTGTTCGCATCGATCCGCATGGCTCCGCCTTCCGTCCGCCTTCCGATGGATGGCCCTTTCCGTGCACGAGGACGTCTGAGCCCGTAGTTCGTGACGGGGAGCCCCGCCCCGGATCGGTCGCGTTGGATTCTGCACGACTTCTTCCGATTTCCGACGCGATGGGTGCCGCGGGGCGCGCGTGATGCGCTGCGATCGGGCGTCGCGTGATCCCTCCGGGCTTGTCTCGCGCGGGCGCTGACCCTCTCTTTGACCGGCCGAGGGTCGCGGATCGGGCCTTGCGGTGTCGATGCACGGACGCACGGCTCCGAACCGTCGCTGCAGCAACGGGTCGACGCCTCGCGCGAAAGTGGCGGAAACGGCAGACGCGCCAGCTTTAGGAGCTGGTGGCCCCGACGGGCCGTGGGGGTTCGAATCCCCCCTTTCGCATCGCGTCCAGCACCGTCCGTTCGACGTTGGACCGCCGAACCTCCTTCGAGACACCATGACGGCCACCGAAACCGACGAGACCGGCGCGGCGACGAACGAGCTCGACGTCTCCATCGAGGAGGGGACGGGCTGGAGCCGCACCCTGCGGGTCCGCGTGCCCGCCGACCGCATGGAGGAGATCCGTGCGAGGGAGCGGGACGAGCTCGGAGGATCGGTGAACCTCAAGGGCTTCCGGCCGGGCAAGGTGCCCGACGCCGTGATCGAGAAGCGCTTCGGCGAGGTCGTGGACCATCGGACGGAGCGCGCCGCGATCGAGGAGTTGCTCCCCGAGGCCCTCCGGAGCGCGGAGCTGCAGCCGGCCGGCCGACCCGAGGTCCACGACGTCCGCTACTCGGCCGGCGAAGAGCTGGTCTTCGAGGCGCGCGTGGAGGTCGTCCCCACCCTCGAACTGGAGCGGGTCTCCGGCTTCCAGATCGATCGCCCGGAGACGCAGGTCGGGGACGAAGAGGTCCGGGAGGTGCTCGACCGGCTCCGCGAGGACCACGGCGTCTTCCATCCGGTGGAGCGTCCGCCGGAGGAGGGCGACCAGGTCGCGGTCCGGATCACCCCCCTCGACGAGTCGGGCGAGCCCGAGGAGGACGAGGAGGAGGGAGAGCCCTACCGGTTCGTCCTCGGAGAGGGCTACGCGATCCCGGACGTCGAGGAGGCGATCCTCTCCCTAGAGCCCGGGGAGCGGGACGACTTCCGGATCGCGTTCCCCGAGGACTTCTCCTCGGACGAGCTGGCCGGCCGGACCCGACGGATCCGCGTCGAGCTGCTCGAAGTCAAGGCGCGGGAGCTGCCCGCGCTCGACGACCGGTTCGCGGCCGAGGTCGGCGACTTCGACTCGCTCGAGGAGCTGGAGAGCGCCGTGCTCGAGGACCTGCGCCGGCACCGGGAGGAGGAAGTCGAGGAGGAGGTGCGGCGGAGCCTCCTCGACGCGATCATCGAGGCCAACCCCTTCGACGTCCCGGCGGCGCTGGTGGAGCGCTACCTGGACCGTGCGATCGACGCTCCCGAGGAGGCCGACCCCGAGAAGGTGCAGCAGGCCCGGGAGCGGGTGCGACCCCGCGCCGAGCAGGAGGTCCGTCGGCAGCTGGTCGTGGACCACCTCATGGAGCGGGGGGACTACTCCGTCTCGGACGGGGAGCTGGAGGAGCGGATCCGCGAGATCGCGGAGTCGCGCGACGACAGCCCGGAGGAGGTCCGGCGTCGGCTGTCCCGTCAGGGGCGGCTCGAGGGCGTGCGGCAGCACATCGCGACCGAGAAGATGTTCGACGAGCTGAAAGAGGGCTCCCGGATCCGATGAGGCCCCCGCTCCCGGGGGCGGCCGAAACGGGGAAACCGTCGCCGCGCGGGGGGTAGGAGACCACGCGACGGAGCGAAGGCCTCATCGGATCGATCACCGAATAGGAAGGCACGCGCCACATGTCCGTGTACGCACCGTACGTCATCGAGCGGTCGAGCCGCGGGGAGCGCAGCTACGACATCTTCTCGCGTCTGCTCATGGACCGGATCGTCTTCCTGGGCACGCCGATCAACGACCAGGTGGCGAACGTGGTGATCGCGCAGCTCCTCTTCCTGCAGGCGGACGACCCGGAGAAGGACATCCACATCTACATCAACTGCCCCGGCGGCAGCGTCTACGCGGGGCTCGCGATCTACGACACGATGCAGTTCATCGAGGCGCCGGTGAACACGATCTGCATGGGCATGGCGGCCTCGATGGGCGCGTTCCTGCTGGCGGCCGGGTCCGAGGGCCGGCGGTCGGCCCTCCCCAACTCCCGCATCATGATCCACCAGCCTTCGTCGGGAGCTCAGGGGACCGCGGCGGACATCGAGATCGCGGCCAAGGAGATCCTGTACGCTCGCGAACGCCTGAACCGGATCCTGGCGGAGCACACGGGACAGCCGCTGGACAAGATCTCCGACGACGTGGATCGTGATCGGTTCATGTCGCCCCAGGAGGCGGTCGATTATGGTATCATCGATCGCGTGATCGAGAAGGAGAAGGAGGCGATCCCCGAGCCGACGCCCGTATGATCCCGACGGGCGCCCCGCGGGTCACGACGACCGTTCGGTCACCAGGCGTACGGAGGTAGACGATGGCTGGGAACGAGAAGCATCTGCGCTGCTCCTTCTGCGGGAAGTCGAAGGAGAGCGTACAGAAGTTCATCTCCGGGCCGAACGTCTACATCTGCAACGAGTGCATCGCGCTCTGCAACGAGATCCTCGCCGAGGAGGAGGAGCGGGACAGCACGACGGCCTTCACGGAGGTGCCCACCCCCTCCGAGATCAAGGAGGGGCTCGACGAGTACGTCATCGGCCAGGAGGAGGCCAAGAGGACCCTCTCCGTCGCGGTCTACAACCACTACAAGCGGATCAACAACCGCGGCAGCATCGACGACGTCGAGATCGAGAAGTCCAACATCCTGCTGGTGGGCCCCACCGGCGTGGGCAAGACGCTGCTGGCCCAGACGCTGGCCCGCATGCTCCAGGTCCCCTTCACCATCGCCGACGCCACCACCCTCACCGAGGCCGGCTACGTCGGCGAGGACGTCGAGAACATCCTGGTCCGCCTGCTCCAGGCGGGCGACTACAACGTCGCGGAGTGCGAGCGGGGCATCATCTACATCGACGAGCTCGACAAGGTGGCCCGCAAGAGCGAGAACCCCTCGATCACGCGCGACGTCTCCGGCGAGGGCGTCCAGCAGGCGCTGCTGAAGATCCTGGAGGGCACCGTGGCCTCGGTGCCGCCCCAGGGGGGCAGGAAGCACCCCCAGCAGGAGTACATCCAGATCGACACCAGCAACATCCTCTTCATCTGCGGCGGGGCCTTCGACGGCCTGGAGGACATCATCGAGAGCCGGCTGGGCCGCCGGCAGATCGGCTTCAGCCGCTCGGACGACGACGGCCGGGGCGCCTACGACGACGCCAGCAACCCCCTGACGCACGTCGAGCCCGAGGACCTGCTGCGCTACGGCCTCATCCCCGAGCTCGTCGGCCGGCTGCCCGTCCTCTGCGCCCTCCACGACCTCGACGAGGAGGCGCTGGTCGAGATCCTCGAGCGGCCGCGGAACGCCCTGGTCAAGCAGTACACGAAGATGCTCGAGCTCGAGGACGTCGGCCTCACGTTCGACCCCGACGCCCTGGAGGTCATCGCCCGGCGGACCATCGACAAGGGCACCGGCGCCCGGGGGCTCCGGGCCGTGATGGAGGACGTCATGCTGGAGGTCATGTACGACCTCCCCTCCCGGCAGGACGTCCGGGAGGTCGTGGTCACCCGGGAGTGCGTCGAGGAGGACGCCGACCCGCTGCTGATCCTGGAGCCCGACGCGCAGCGCAAGGAGGCGTGAGGCCGCCGGGCGCGGCCGACTCGCCGATGAAGATCCGGAACGTCGAGTTCGCCGGCGCCATCGGCGAGCCGGGGCA